>CAZMMG010000026.1:0-14506 GCA_964567355.1 uncultured Neptunicoccus sp. | reverse complement strand
CCATCGGAGCCCGCGGATGCGCCGGGCGGGGGACGGTTCCCGCGCCAGGTGCCGGGGCTGAAGCTTTGCACATGCACAAGATCGACGGTACCGATGCCCGTTGTGGCGGACGCCTAAACCAAATAGAGGCTAAAGCGATCGTCGCCAAGAGCCGGCGTCGTCTCTCAGCATGGCTGGAATGGCCCGAAAAAAAACGGCTGACACTCGGCGTCATCACCTTCAACATCCAGCAACAATCCCTGATCCTCGATCTTCTTGATGAGATGCGACGGGCCGACCCTCGGCTCGAGTGGTTCTTCAGCGAAGATCGCGAGGAACCGGTGATTGTCAAGAATCTTGAAAACATTCAAGGGGATGAGCGGGACGTCATGCTTTTCTCCATTACTTTCGGGCCTGATATGGCCGGAAAATTGGCGATGAACTTCGGCGCTCTCAACAACACCGGCGGTGAAAAACGTCTCAATGTCGCGATTACACGTTCCAGGCAGGAGCTGCATATTTTCTCTTCCATTACCCCGGATCAAATTGACCTTTCGCGCACCCGCGCCATCGGGGTTCGAGATTTGAAAGCTTTTCTTGATTACGCAGAACGCGGTGCCGTGGCGCTGCCCGCACGGGAAGAAGGCTCGCTGGGGCCTGCCGAAAACCCGTTCGAGGAATCCGTGGCGGAGGCGTTCCGCGCAAAAAGTTGGGAGGTGCGAACCCAGATCGGTGTATCGGGATACCGGATCGATCTTGGCATTGTGAACCCGGACCGGGCTGGCGCATTCCTTGCGGGAATTGAATGCGATGGCGCGCAATATCATTCGTCAGCGACGGCACGCGATAGAGACAAAATCCGTCAGGCGGTACTTGAAGGACTTGGCTGGAACATCCTGCGAATTTGGTCAACCGATTGGTTTCGCAGCCCCGGTGCCGTAACGGAACGCCTGCATGAAAAGCTTGACCGACTTCTGGAATGCGATCGCGCGGAGCGGATGGCTTTGGCAGAGAAACAACAAGAAGCGGAGACTTTCGGTGATGAGGCGCTACTGCTACTGACCTTGGCAGTCGATAATGACCCTACTGAACAGGAGCCTTCACCACTTCAATTGACTGCACCCAAAGCCCCAGAAACACCGCAACAGTCACTTTTCGCAGATAGTGGAAATCCGTCTATCAACAAACCCCATACGGTAGGGCAGATCAAAAATCTCGATCCAGATCTTTTCTTCGAAGCCGACTACACTTCCGTTTTAAAGGAATTGATCAAGGAAATAGTTCAAATAGAAGGCCCACTTCCAGTTTTGCGCCTTGCTCGAGCCGTAGCGCACCGACATGGATGGCAGCGAACTGGTCGCCGCATTGCTGGGCGTGTTGATGAGTGTCTGGACCAGATAACCTGTATTGACGAGTTCGGAGCACCCTTTGCCTGGTCGAATGATACCTATCGTAACCGTGTCCCATATCGCGGGTTGGGGGCCCGGAACATCAGGGACGTGTCGCGTACAGAAATTGCATGGGCAATCGATGAGGAAAAAAACCTCATTTTTCGAGCCGAAGATCCTGTTCTGGAACTGGCTCGGCATTTAGGCATAGCACGTCTGAGCAAAGACGCCCGCGTGTATCTCGAAAGCTGCGTTGATTGGAGAGAGAAGGCTTCCTCCTGAGCCCTAAAAGGCGGGCGTAGTAGCGTTGTAAAGTCGGATAATAACCTCGAGGTCCAAATGCCTGAGGAACGAGTAAACAGTTTCGCTCCCAGCCCCTTATGCCCACCGCGCGGAAAATAGAACTACCAAAATACGATAACCTGAAATATCGTTATTTTACAACGTATTACAAAACTGAACCAAAACCCGTTTAGGCAACAGCTTTGGAGAATATCGGGGGTTAGAGAACCATTTCAGGGTCAACGGCCAGACCCGCACTCAACAGCCCACCGGCTATAACCTTTGAAAACAACAACAAAATCCGGCTGCAGTCAGTAGCGGAGAACGGGTTCTCAAAGGAAGGTGGCGGAGAGACAGGGATTCGAACCCTGGGTAGGCTTACACCCACAACGGTTTTCGAGACCGCCCCGTTCGACCACTCCGGCACCTCTCCGCGCATAAGTTAAAAGGTCGATGCTTTTAACATGTGCCTTCCTAATTCGGTCGGAAGCAAATATCAAACCCCAAATGCAAGCAAAACACCGCCTAAGTGCAAAAAAGTCAAAAACAATATACTTTCAAAACGGCAAGGGGTTGGCTAGGGTACGCCCAAGCGAAAACAGCAAGAATGGGCAGGCCGCGATAAAAACCAAAAGCGGCGATGAGGAGAGTTGGGCATGAGCAACAGCGTATTTACCAGAAAATTAATAAAAGCAGGACTGGCTGCCAGCCTTTCCATAGCATTAACCGCCTGCACGGATGGTAATGCTCCAAGTCTCTTCAAAGGGAACGGACAAAGTGGCCTGTTTAAAAAGAAAAATACCGATATCGCAAAACCCAACGGCAAGCACACGATCAAACTGGTCGAGCGCGATGTCGAGTCACCCGATATTTTTCAAGTAACCGAAAAAGCGCTGTGGGACGGGCGCCCTTCAATCGGGGGCGTTTGGGTGGCACATCCCGACAGCAAACAGCCTGAACGGGTGATTATCCGCAATAAAACCAACGGAAAATTCGTCATCGGGGCCTTGTTCAAGCGTGAACGCAACAACCCCGGCCCCAGATTGCAACTATCATCAGAGGCCGCAACCGCATTGGGTGTTTTGGCAGGCGCACCGACAACATTGAATGTCACTGCCCTGCGCCGCGAAACCGTTAATGTCGCGGATCAGGGCGGTTCGCCCGCAACACCTGAAACGGTCACGACAGAGGTTCTGGCACCAACCCCGACGCAGGATATCAAACGATCTATTTTGAAGTCGGTTGAGGCCGCCGAAGCAAAACAAAAACCGAAAATCATACCCAAAACCAAGGCTGAAGCAAAAGCAACGGCTGCAACCGGGAAAAAACCAACGACTAGCACGGCCAGCACCAAAACCACCAAACCTAAAGCCAAGCCGTCAGCAACACCACCGAAAGCCGTCGTAGCCCCGGTGACCGCATCTGGTCTTAGCCAACCTTATATCCAGCTGGGCTTTTTCAGTGTGGAAGCAAACGCCAAAAACACGCTCAAGGCTTTGGAAACCCGCAAAATGCCTGGCAAAGTGATCAAAGCAAGTGCCAAGGGAAAAACCTTCTGGCGTGTTTTGGCCGGCCCTGCACAGACCAAAGGCGAGCGGGCAGCCTATATGAAAGAAGTCAAAAAAATGGGCTTTACCGACGCCTATCTAAGCAAAAAGTAAGGGATCAAGATGACTGCTGCAAAGGTCGTTTTATACGCATTTCTAGTATTTATAACAACGGTTTCCGCCCGGGCGTTTGAAACTCCGGCAACGGCAGCCTATGTTCTGGACGTTAAAACCGGGGCTGTTCTATTCGAGAAAAATGCAGACCGCCCCTTACCGCCTGCATCAATGTCTAAACTGATGACGCTTAATCTGTTGTTCGAGGCATTAAACAGCGGGCGGGTGACCTTGGATACTGAATTTGTGGTTTCCGAGCGCGCCTATAAAATGGGCGGTTCCAAGATGTTTTTGCGCCAAGGCGAACGTGTCATAATCAGAAACCTGATCCCAGGTGTCATCGTTCAATCTGGCAATGATGCCTGTGTGGTTATCGCCGAAGGTCTGGAGGGCTCGGAGGACGAGTTTGCCCGCAAAATGACCGCACGCGCAAAAACTTTGGGGCTGAAAAACTCGCATTTCGCCAATGCCACCGGCTGGCCTAATCCCGGCCAACGTATGAGCGCACATGATCTGGTTCTTTTGGCCCAACATATTTTTGCAACTTTCCCCGATTACTACCATTTTTTCAGCCAGAAATCGTTCACATGGGCAGGCATCACCCAGAATAATCGCAACCCTATTTTGAAATTGGATATCGGCGCGGACGGGTTTAAAACCGGCCACACCCAAGAAGCTGGTTACGGTCTGGTCGGATCCGCAAAGCAGGGTGACAGGCGGGTGATACTTATGCTTTCGGGGATGCAAAGCAAAGCCCAACGCGCCTCGGAAGGCGAGCGGGTGATGACTTGGGCTTTTCGCAATTTCGTAGAAAAACACCTCTATAAAAAAGACACTGTTATCGGCAGTGCCTCTGTCTGGCTTGGCAAACAGGATCAGGTGGGTTTGTATTCGCCGACCGACATCATAGCGGTGATCCCCTATGACGCCGCCGTTGATGATTTAACCGCCTCGATCCGCTATAAAGGGCCGATTGAGGCCCCCATCGCGAAGGATGCCAAGCTGGCCAAGCTGGTACTGGAACGGGACGGCATACCGCTAGGCGAATACCCGCTTTATGCCAAAACGAATATTCCTAAAGGCGGGTTGTTTTCACGCATGAAAGCATCCGCTAAAAAACTAACAGAAAAGCTGATCGGCGCTTCGGCAGATCGCTAGGATAAAAGGTGGCTTACCCTATGTTTATCACCTTTGAAGGCATCGATGGATCGGGGAAATCCACGCAGGCCAAAGCATTGGCAACAAATTTGCAAGCGGCTGGACGCCCCTGTATCTGGACGCGTGAACCGGGTGGCTCACATGGCGCCGAGGCCATTCGCAAGCTGTTGGTCGAAGGCGATCCCGACCGCTGGTCACCGGAAACCGAAATCCTGCTATTCTCTGCCGCACGCCGCGATCATATGGAAAAAACCATTGCGCCCGCCCTTGGGTGCGGTAAGACCGTGATTTCGGATCGCTATGTGGACAGCACCCGCATTTACCAAGGGGTTGCGCGGGCGGATCTGCGACAAACCGTTGATATAATACATAAAACTATGATAGGACGCGAGGCCGACATGACCTTTATCATTGATATTGACCCAAAGGTTGCCCTGTCACGCGGGCTGGCACGGAATAGCGGCGAAGACCGGTTTGAGGATATGGGGCTGGCGTTTCAACAGCGCCTTAGGGCTGGTTTTCTAAGCCTTGCCACACAATATCCCAACCGATGCCATATCATTGATGGCGCACAAAGCATGGCTGCCGTTGAACGCGCGGTTCTGGCAGTTTATGAAAGTGTGCAAAAGTGAGCGATGACGCCATCCCGCAATCCGATTGCATCATTGGGGCGCCGCACCCACGCGAAACCTTGCACTTATTGGGACAGGACAAAGCGCAGGGCGAATTTCTGGCAGCCTTCAACTCTGGGCGCCTGCACCACGCCTGGCTGATCACCGGCCCGCGCGGGGTTGGCAAAGCCACATTGGCGTGGAAAATCGCACGGTTTTTACTGGCGCAGCCGGACAATAATAGCGGCATGTTTACCGACACCCCGCCCGCCAATACCACGCTTGATATTGCCGCCAATAATCCTGTTACACACCGCATTGCCGCATTGTCGGAACCGCGCCTGTTTTTATGCCGCCGGCCTTGGGATGAAAAATTGAAACGCTTGAAAACCGTAATCAATGTCGATGAAACCCGCGCTCTCAAAGGTTTTTTCAACCTCTCCGCCACTGAGGGCGGTTGGCGCGTTGCCATCGTGGATGCCGCCGACGAGATGAACGCGGCTTCTGCCAATGCGCTTTTAAAAATTCTGGAAGAACCGCCGGAAAAAACCGTTATCCTGCTGGTCAGCCACCAACCCGCCGGTCTGTTGCCAACCATTCGCTCGCGTTGCCGCGAATTACGCTGTGAAAAATTGGCCGGCACCGATTTGACCCAAGCTTTGCAAAATGCCGGGCTTGATGCCAGCCAAAACCCGGATGCGCTAAATGAATTGGCCAAAGGCTCAGTCGGAGAAGCCATAAGGGTGATCACCGATGATGGCCTAAAACTTTACGCGAATTTGATCCAGCTTACAGCATCTGCCCCGAAAATGGATCGCCCTTCAGCCCTGAAACTGGCCAATGCCTGTGTCGGCAAGGGCAATGAGCCAACATATGATCTATGCCTGAATCTGATCCGCCAAATGCTGGCCCGTATTGCGTGTTTTGCAGCCCTGCAACCCACCACAATCACCGAGGCCGCTATCGGCGAGGCTAAAATGTTAGCAAAACTGGGGCCAGATAGTCATGCGGCACGAAAATGGGCCGATCTTTCGGCAGAGCTGACCGCACGTTCCGATCACGCGCGCGCGGTGAACCTTGACCCTTCCGGCGTCATCCTAGATATGTTGCTGAAGATCAATGAAACTGCACACGGGGCTACCCCCGTATAAGGCCCTAGAATGACACACCCCGCCGCTATTGTAGACAGCCATTGCCATCTGGATTTTCCTGACTTTGAGGGCGAAATCCCGGACATCGTAAAACGTGCCCAAGATGCAGGCGTCACCCGCATGGTGACAATTTGCACCAAGCTGAAAAACGTACCGACAGTGCGCGCCATTGCCGATGCACACGCGCCGGTTTTCTTTGCCGCTGGCACCCACCCGATGAGTGTGGCATCCGAACCTATGGCTAGTTTAGATCAGTTGATCACCCTGACAAAACATCCCAAAATGGTCGGCATAGGTGAAACCGGATTGGACTATCACTACACAGCCGAAAGTGCTGAAATTCAGCAAAAATCGCTGCGTATCCACATTGCAGCAGCACGCGAAACTGGACTGCCTTTGATCATTCACGCACGTGCTGCCGATGAGGATATGGCGCACATATTGACCGAAGAATATAAAATCGGGGCCTATGAATGCGTGATGCACTGTTTTTCATCTTCGGCAGCGTTGGGCAAAGCCGCGCTAGATTTGGGGTTTTATCTGTCGATGTCCGGCATCACCACTTTCAAAAAATCACAAGAGTTGCGCGATATTTTTACCATGGCGCCGCTTGAACGCATATTGGTTGAAACCGACAGCCCCTACCTTGCCCCTGTCCCGCATCGCGGCAAACGTAATGAACCCGCCTTTTCGGCCCTGACAGCGCAAACCGGTGCCGAAATATTCGGGCTGGATTATGCGGATTTTGCGGCGCAAACCACCGCTAATTTTGACCGGCTGTTTGTCAAAGCCGCAAACTGGCATGCCAGATGAACGCGGTGCTGAAATTTACCATCCTTGGTTGCGGATCATCGGGCGGCGTGCCGCGTCTGGGCGGCAATTGGGGCGAATGCAATCCCGATAACCCCAAAAACAACCGCCGCCGTTGCTCGTTGATGGTTCAGCGCATCACCGATGCCGGCAGCACCAATGTCCTGATCGATACAAGCCCCGATATGCGTAACCAATTGCTGGACGCTGGCATCACCCATATGGATGCGGTGATTTACACCCATGCCCATGCGGATCATACCGCTGGCCTTGATGACCTGCGCCAATACGTGCTGATGCAGCGGGCACAAGTGCCGGTTTATGCGGATGATTTGACCCGCCACGCCCTGCTTGACCGCTTCAACTATGCCTTTGAGCAACCGGCAGGTAGCATGTATCCCGCGATCCTGAAGCTAAAGGATTTACAAGAAATCACCCGCATAGAAGGGGCCGGCGGAGCGATTGACTTCATGGCACTGGATGTGGATCACGGCAGCACACTTGCCAAGGGCTTTCGCATCGGTGATCTGGCCTATATCCCCGATGTCGTCACCATCCCCGATCAAACCTGGCCCAAATTGGCAGGGCTGGATTGCTGGATTATCGACGCTCTGCGGCGCACACCACACGCCACCCACACGCATTTGTCCAATACCATTGACTGGATCAACAAAGTGAAACCCAAACGTGCGGTGATCACCAATATGCACATTGACCTGGATTACAACGATGTCATAACCGAGACCCCCGACAATACCGAACCCGCCTATGACGGCATGACCATAAGCTACCCAGCATAATGTTGGCCAATCTGCAAATCATCCTGCCGGTTTTTTTATTGATCGGGGCGGGTTATCTAGCGGCAAAACGCAGAGTTTTTAGCTCTGAGCAAGCTGATGCGGTGATGAAATTCGCCCAGACATTTGCCATCCCTGCGCTTTTGTTTTCTGCCGTAGCGCGGCTTGATCTATCGGCAGTGTTCCAGCCGCAGCTTCTGCTCAGCTTTTATGCAGGCAATACATTTGCCTTTATTGCAGGCGGGCTTATTGCCCACTATGTGTTCAAACGCACACCAGGGGCCGCCGTTGCGGTCGGGTTTTCGGGTATGTTTACCAATTCTGTCCTGCTTGGCCTGCCGATTATCGAGCGTGCCTTCGGGGCCGATGCCTTGAAACCAGTTTACGCCCTGATCGCAGTACATGCACCCTATTGCTACATTGTCGGGATTACCACGATGGAGGTTGTGCGGGCAGACGGGCAGTCTTTGGGTAAAACCGTCAAACGGATCCTCAAAGAAATTTTCTCCAACAGCCTGACCATCGGCTTGTTGTTAGGCTTCGCCGTCAACCTATCGGGCATCACCCTACCCCAATTTGTCTGGTCACCGATCAAAATGATGGTGTCTGCTGCCATTCCCGCCGCCCTGTTTTCATTGGGTGGCATTATCACACGCTACAAACTGGCTGACCGTATCGGGGAAACCTGCATGGTGCTGGTGCTTAAATTGCTGGTGCACCCCGGTATTGCCTATGTTCTGGCCACACAGGTGTTTGATATGCCGACCGAATTCATCCGTGCAGCGGTCATGACCGCCGCGATGGCCCCGGGTATCAATGTTTATGTCTTTGCAAACTTGTATGACCGCGCCAAAGGAACGGCGGCCAATGCGGTGCTTTTAGGCACTGCTACCTCACTTATATCGGTTAGTTTCTGGCTTTATATACTTAGTGCTTAGGCGCAGTGCTAATTACACCTCTACCTTTACAAGTTTTATATCCTCAGCTTGTAGGTTTGTACCACCGGAAATACAGGCAACCAGTTTTCCGTTCAGATAAACATCACCTGATTTACCATCTTTGCTGGGGTAAACGCTGATTTCAGGCGTTAAACAGTCACCCGTTTCGGGATCGCCTACAACCATATATTCCACTTCAACGTAATCACGGTCTTTACTAAAACCCAACAACAAAGGCGGGCTGACTGGATCTTCGTCAAATTCAGGTTTTTCTGCATTTATCAAGTCGCTGAAATCGTTACTTGGGTCAGCATCGCCATGTACTTCCCATGTGTTCAGAATTTTTTCCTTGAAGTACGAATTCAAAAAATGAGTGCGCTCACCAGATACATCTTGTGCCGCCTCGGCAGATTTTTCTTTTGAACCGTGTTTGACGTCTTTAGAAAGCGGTCTGGTGAACTGAAAATTCAGCTCTGCATCAGCCTCATCGGTTTTACTGAAAATTGCGGATTTTGCAGCGGTTAGTTTTTCAGCCCAATTACCAAATTTTTCCGTTGCATTGCTTATTCTAGGGATACTACCCAACATGATACACACTCCTGATACTCATTAAACCACGGCATACACACACCGATTACTTAGGGTCTACCCATCAATTGCGGCAATATTTTGAAAAACTCGTGAAAATTCTGGGCAGTTTAGCCAAAAATCATGAAGGGCTTAGACCGCGCATTCTTTCCGAGCGCCGACGCAACATCTCGACAACGGTCAACAGCATGATCGAGATAAACACCAAAACCGTGGCCACCGCCAGAATTGTCGGGCTGATTTGCTCGCGAATACCACTGAACATCTGGCGCGGAATGGTGCGCTGTTGCACATCGGCCAGTTGCAACACCACAACCACTTCGTCAAAGCTGGTGATAAAGGCAAACAGTGCCCCTGAAATCACCCCCGGCAAGATTAGCGGCATCTGGATTTTAAAAAACGTCGTGATCGGATTGGCCCCCATATTGGCCGCAGCGCGTGCCAGACTTTGATCAAAGCCTACAAGTGTGGCGGTCACGGTGATAATCACATAAGGCGTGCCTAAAATGGCGTGCGCAAGGATAATACCCATATAGGTTTTAGCCAAGCCAATACCCGAAAAGAAGAAGAACATGCCAGAGGCGATGATAACCAGCGGCGCAATCATCGGCGAGATTAGCAAAGCCATGATCGGGCGTTTAAAGGGCATTTCAGGTCGGGAAAGGCCAATGGCGGCCAATGTGCCGATTGAGGTAGCTAATATCGTCGCACTGATGCCGATAAAGAAACTGTTGCGTACAGACCGTATCCATTGCGCGTTATTCCACAGATCAGACCACCAGCCAGCAACCGCATCGGGGGCAACCATACCGTTGTGCAACATATCCGCATACCAGCGCAAAGAATACGCCTCTGGGTCAAAGCTTAGCATACCTGCAGTAAAGCTAAAATAGGGTTCCTGATTGAAACTCAGCGGTATCACAATTATAATCGGAGTGATCAAAAATACGAAAATCATACCGCATATCACCCGGAAGGTATAAAACCACAGCACTTGTTTCGATGTGACATAGGGCGGTTGGTTCAAGCGGTAATCACCCGATGACAACCATATGGCTTGGCGTCCGATAATCCAGCCTATGATCCCCATCAAGACACCGTAAGACAGCGCAAAGAAGCTTACCCCGAGTAGAAAGAACGCGATTGCACCCGCAAGACCAGACCTGACACGAGTTTTCAAAACCGTAATGGATATAGATGCAAGCCATTGAAACAAGATCGCACCTACCAACATATATTTAGGCATCAAGTCGAATTGGCCCTGAGCGGTCAGAAACCCTGCAAGAGCACCAAAGCCGCCTGTCCAGGCCAGATTGAACCACATTGGTGGGCGCGGCGGGATGTACTTATATTTTTTATGTTCGCTCATCTGATTAACCCAACTTCATATTGTCGATGCCCACGATCTTGTCGTAGAGATAATAAAGGAACAGAACGATGACCAAAAGCACCCCGCCCATAGCGGCGGCCAGTGACCAGTTCAGCGATTTACGCATGTGGAAGTCGATAAAGTTCGAAATCATCGTACCGTCTTCACCACCGACCAAGGCCGGCGTGATGTAGAAACTTATCGCAAGGATAAATACTAGGATACCGCCCGCACCAATGCCCGGAATACTTTGCGGAAAATACACCCGCCAAAATGCCGTCCAGTCGGTAGCCCCCATAGATTTGGCAGCCCGCACGTAAGTCGGCGGAATGGTTTTCATCACCGAATAAAGTGGCAAAACCATAAACGGCAACAGGATATGTGTCATCGCGATCAATGTGCCTGTCTGATTATAGATCAACGAAAACCTGTCATCATCCGTTGCCAGCCCAAAGACCACAAACAGATCATTCAGCACACCCTGGCTTTGCAACATGGCAATCCAGGCAGTTGTACGCACCAACAAAGATGTCCAGAACGGCAGCAATACCAAAATCAACAAAAGGTTGGATGTACGCGCAGGCAATGTCGACAGCAAAAATGCAATCGGATAGCCCAGTAACAGCCCCATAATCGTCACAATAACCGAAATTTTCAAGGTACGGGTGAACAGTTTAAGATGAATGCGGCGCTCTTCGGCTTTCTGTTCAAACGAACCGTCTGCATTATACTTTAAGTCAACAGCAGAGGCCAAATAGGCTGGTGTCCATGATTTGGCGGAAATTTTCAACGCTTTCCAAACCTCTATATCACCCCATTTTTTACTGACACCGATCAGGGCGTCTTTATAAGGTGCTTCCAGTTTTTTGGCCTTGCGTGCTGATTTGGTAAACAACGACCGGGTACCGGAAAGTTCACGGTTCACACGGCTGGCAACCTTGCCGATGGTTTTATTTTTCTTGGCAGTGACTAAATCGGCAACAAGGGCTGCATACATATCCTCGGATGGCTGACTTACCGCATCCCATTGGGCTAATACAGGTGTAACAGTCGCCATATTGGCTTCAAAGGTATCATTGTGAATACCGCGCATCAGGAAAAGAACAATCGGCACCAAAAAGGCAAAAAAGATCATCAGCAACAATGGCGTTACCAAACCAAGCGCACGCATTTTGCTGCGAAACAATGCCCGGGCAAGCTGTCTTTTCAACGGTGTGCCATCAGCGGCAAGTGCCAGACCATCGTTATCGGTTGTTGCGTCGGTCATGATTATTACTTTCCAAATCCGCGTAAGATAATGCGAAGCAAGGGGCCATCGGCCCCTTGCAACATTTTTATATTATTTTGCCAACCAAGCGTTGAAACGCTCGTTCAGCTCGTCTTGATTGTCTGCCCAGAATTCAAAGTCATTTTGGACAGCTGTTTTGAAGTTCTCAGGCGCTGTTGGCATCTGTGGAACCTTAGCAAGTTCTGGCTTGGTTATGTAGTTACCAACCAATGGCGCAGACGATTTACGTGCAGGACCGTATGAGATGTAGGAAGCCTGTGCTGCCAACTGCTCGGTTGCAGTTGAAAATGCGACGAAATCCATAGCGGCATCTTTGTTTGGCGCACCTTTAGGGATTACCCATAGGTCCAAGTCAAAGATTTGGCTGTCCCAAACAATACCAAACGGTTTATCTTCAGCCGCAACAGCGTTGAAAATACGACCATTATAAGCAGTTGTCATTGCAACTTCGCCATCAGCCAAAAGCTGTGGAGGCTGTGCGCCAGCTTCCCACCAAACCATGTCACCTTTGATGGTGTCCAGTTTTGCGAATGCACGATCAACACCTTCTGGTGTGCCCAGAACTGTATAGATGTCTGCAGCGGCTACACCGTCTGCTGCCAATGCCATTTCCAGGTTGGCTTTTGGGCCTTTACGCATGCCACGTTTGCCTGGGAATTTTTTCAGGTCAAAGAAATCACCAATGGTTGTTGGGCCATTTGGTATTTTTGATGTGTCATAGGCAAAAATGGTTGACCATACGATGTTGGCAACAGCACATTCAGAAACAGCACCAGGAATGAAGTCTTCCAGTGCAGCTGTACCGTCCGCGCCAGCTGGCAGAATGGATGGGTCAATCGGCTCTAGCAAGCCTTCGTCACAACCACGTACAGCGTCTGACAGTTCAACGTCGACAAGATCCCATGTCACGTTACCAGCTTCAACTTGTGATTTAACTTCGGCCAAACCGCCTGAATAGTCTTCAGACAGAATAGAGTTGCCAGTTTTTGCCATCCAAGGCTTATGATAAGCCTCAACTTGTGATTTGGTGTATGCGCCACCCCATGACACGACCGTAATCGTATCAGCAGCCATTGCGGTTGATGCAAACAATGCACAGCCCGCGGCACCAAGTAGTAGTGATTTAATTTTCATAAGTAGTCTCCATGTTGTTACCCGTTCTCCCTTTATTTGTTCGGCTTCGGGTCAAACCGTACAAACATTCGGGCTCTTATGCATCTAGAGCCCGACAATCCTCTTTTGCCCATGTCACGGTGGTTTTTTCACCATGCTTCATATGGGTATGGTGCGATGAATTCGGAATTTTAACGATAAAATCTTCATCGTTATGCACATTCATCCGACACCGAATGTGGTCGCCTAGATAAATCGACTCGATCACCGTGGCCTCCACTGCATCTTTTTTAGCTGGCCCGCCGACGTTGACACGTTCAGGACGGATCGACAAAGTGGTTCTGCTGCCGACATCTCCGCAGTTCACCGCCAAAGCGTCTAGCGTTTTACCATTGTCCAGCTTAACGGTAACGAATTTACCTTTTTTAGACTGAACAACACCTGCTAGTGTGTTGTTTTCACCGATAAATTGCGCAACAAATGTGTTTTCGGGTTTCTCATACAAAATATCTGGCGTAGACAATTGTTGAATAACCCCGTCATCAAACACCGCCACGCGGTCAGACATGGTCAAGGCTTCCGACTGGTCATGGGTCACATAAACAACCGTAATTCCTAAATTCTCATGAATATGCTTGATTTCATACTGCATATGTTCACGCAATTGCTTGTCGAGCGCCCCCAAAGGTTCGTCCATCAACACCAGCTCCGCGTCAAACACCAGCGCACGCGCCAAAGCAATGCGTTGCTGCTGGCCGCCAGATAGCTGCGCCGGACGCCGCCCTATGAAATCACCCATCTGAACCATATCAAGTGCGCGTTTTACTTTGGCTTCGCGCTCATCCTTGCCCATCTTGCGCACTTCCAACGGAAACGACAGGTTTTCACCAACCGTCATATGCGGGAACAGTGCGTAATTCTGGAAAACCATACCAATGCCGCGTTTGTGCGGTGGAATGTTATTGATCGGGCGTCCACCCAACAGAATATCGCCGAATGTGGCGGTCTCGAACCCCGCCAGCATCATCAGGCAAGTCGACTTGCCCGAGCCTGACGGCCCAAGCATGGTGACAAACTCGCCTTTTTCAATTCTTAGATTTAGATCCTTAACAACCAAAATCTCGCCATCATAGCTTTTTTGAACATGATCGAACACGACTGAACCGTCGCCGGTAATACTGGCAGCCAAGGTCTTCTCCCTGAAATTATAAGGGTTGCGATGAACCCTGTACCTTATACACATCTCCGAGCCCACGAGACTAAGGACAATCTAGTATGCAGTCTTCTGCTTGAAAAAAAAAAAAAAATCAAAAACAAAACCAACATAACGACTCACACAACAAAACACACCAAACAACAATTACTCAGACCAA
>CAZMMG010000025.1:0-14866 GCA_964567355.1 uncultured Neptunicoccus sp. | reverse complement strand
GTACTATACTTGGTTATATATTCGATAAATACAATCTTCGAGTGGTAAAAAAGATTTAAACTTTGCAATTGGAATATTCGGGCACACAAGCTATCCTTCACCGCAGAACCAATCGCCAAAAGAGCAAGTAAATAAAATGTCACAGGCAACACCGCCGATAGCCCCGCAATTTACCCAACCGGTAAAACATATATTTCTGATGCTGTGTGTTGTGGTGCTGGCTTCGGTCGGGGGGTATTTTATCTACCCTGCGGTCTCACCGATCTTTTTGGCATCACCCTATTTGAACGGGTTTATCCTGATGGTGTTTTTCTTCGGGCTTTTATCATGCATCTGGCAAATGACGACACTGGTGCAATCGGTTAGCTGGATCGAAGGTTTCGCGCTGGACCGCGCCGGTCATGAATTTGATAGCACCCCGGGACTGCTGGCGTCATTGTCAGCCCTATTGAACAAACGTTCGGCACGCTTGATGCTGACGGCAACATCGACGCGCTCAATCCTGGACTCGGTCGCGATGCGGCTGGACGAAGGGCGCGAAATCACCCGTTATATTATCAACTTGCTGATATTTCTGGGGCTTTTGGGTACGTTTTACGGCCTTGCCACAACAGTACCTGCAGTTGTCGACACGATTCGCTCATTGGCCCCGAAAGAGGGCCAAAACAGTATCAATATATTCGACAATCTGATGACAGGATTGGAAAGCCAGTTGGGTGGTATGGGCACGGCGTTCGGCTCTTCCCTGATCGGTCTAACCGGATCGCTTGTCGTCGGCTTGCTGGATTTGTTTTCCGGGCGCGGGCAAAACCGGTTTTTTAGCGAATTGGAAGAATGGCTGTCATCAATTACCAATCTGGGAATTTCCTCGGATACCGATGATGGCGGGGCGTCGAATGCCTGGGTTTCGGAATTGCTGGTGCAAACCGCAAAGCAGATCGAAAACCAAGAGGTCGTTTTGCAGCAATTGAAAGAACGCCGCTCGGTGACCGATCAACGGATAGAAACTTTGGGCGGGGCCGTGTCGCAAATGGTGGATGTGCAAGCCATGTCATATGAAGGGTCGCAACAGATTTTGGAGCGGATGTCGGCTAGCTACGAGCATATTTCCGAAGCTCTTGCAGCTTTGACCTATAAAGAAGAGGTCGCAACCCTGGCCCATAAAGAAGAGGTGGCCGCAGCCGAGCGCATGTCTGCGCAATTACATAATATCAGCACCCAGATGGGGCGCTTGATCGAGGAAACCCAATCAGGCCGCAGGGATTCGATTGCAGAGCTGCGTGGCGATTTGGCGAGCCTTGCCAAAGCCCTGCGCAAAAGGGGCTAGAGCGTGGCCCTGAGACGGCAAAATGGTAGGCAGATTTCGGGCAGTATATGGCCCGGGTTTGTCGATGCGATGACTGCCCTGATGATGATCCTGATGTTCGTTCTGACGATCTTTATGGTGGTGCAGTTCGTGCTGCGCGAAACCATCACGGGCAAGGATGTCGAGCTAAAAAAGAAAACCACAGAGCTGGAAAAACAAAGCGTCGAGCTGGACAACCTGTCCGCACAAATTGCAGGCTTGGCAGATGCTTTGGGGCTGGAACAGGTGCGCAGCAAAGGTCTAAAAGGTGCGTTGGTAAACACGCAAGACAATTTGCAATCTGCCGAGGATCAGATCAGCCAACAAACCGCGTTGATTTCGGCGCTGACCAGCGAAACCGCGGCGCAAAAAAACAGAATTTCCACGTTTGAACAACAGGTGGCCGGGCTGTTGGCCGAGCGCAGTGATTTATCGGGGCGATTGAAGCAAACGCAAGCCACATTGAAGGACACCGAGGTCGAGAAAGCCAAAACCCTGTCTGAAAAAGAAGCGGTGCAATTGGCTTTGGTGCAAGCCCGCAGCGAAATAGACCAGCAGACCGAACAGGCACGTTTGGCGGCGGCAAAGCGTGAAGCCTTGGACGCGTTGATTGCCGATCTGAAAACGGAGGCTGCGGCTAAAGACACCAAAATTGCGTCTATTGAGACGCAATTATCCGAAAAAGAAAAACAACGTCTGGCACAGGCTGCCGCTCTTTTGGTTTTGCAAGAGAATTTGAATTTGAAACAGTCTGACTTGGATAAAATACAAGCTGCGGCTGCGGCTAAAGACACGAAAATAGCATCTATCGAAAACCAACTATCCGAAAAAGAAAAACAACGGCTGACACAGGCTGCCGCTCTTTTGGTTTTGCAGAAAAATTTGAAGTCGAAACAGACCGATCTGGATAAATTGCAAGTTGAAGCCACCGCTAAAGACAGCAAAATCGCGTCTATCGAGATGCAATTATCCGAAAAAGAAAAACAACGGTTAAAAGAGACCGCTGAGGTTTTGGCTTTGCAGGAACGTTTGAAATCGAAAGTGGACGAGCTGAGCAAGGCGCAAACGCAAGCCGCGGCTACGGACACGGATTTGAAAGTTAGCCAAAAAGCCCTGAGCGATGCTGAAAAACTGCGTTTGGTCGAAATGGCGGCGACCAAAGCCCTGCGTGAAAAGTTGAAGAACTCGCAAGATGCACTGACGGCAATGACGCTGGCATTGGATGCCAAGCGCAAACAGGCCGAAAACACCCTGACTTTGCTGGCAGCGGCTGAGGCGGCGAAAACGGCGGCTTCCAAACTTGCGGATCAGTATCTTAGCGATGAACAAAAACAGGCGGTTTTACTGGCCACGGCCAATAAGTTGCTGCGGAATGAAAAGGCGATGTCGGCCAAAAGCCAGCGAAAACTGGCTTTGCTGAACCAACAAACCAACGCATTGCGCGGGCAACTGAATGAGTTGCAAGGTTTGTTGGATGATGCAAGTTCGAAAGACAGCAAAGCGCAAATCCAGATCAAAAGTCTGGGCACAAATTTGAACAGTGCTTTGGCGCGGGTTGCCGCCGAACAAAAACGCCGGGCTAAACTGGAAGAGGAAAAACGCATTCGACTGGAAGCGGAAACCAAGGATTTGAAAAAGTTCCGCTCAGAATTTTTTGGTCGTTTGCGCGATGTGCTTGGTAACCAAAAAGGGGTACGCATTGTCGGGGATCGTTTTGTGTTTTCCTCGGAAGTTCTGTTTGCGGCCAGCTCGGCTGAACTTGGTGAAGGCGGCAAGGCGGAAATTCTTAAAGTTTCCAATATTATCAAACAGGTAATGACTCAGATCCCGCCAGAGATTGATTGGATTTTGCGGGTCGACGGGCATACTGACAACACCCCGCTTAGCGGCAATGGCCTGTATCGTGATAATTGGGAGCTTAGTCAGGCACGGGCCTTGTCTGTGGTGAAATATATGATCGATAATCTGGGCTTTCCGGCCAATCGTCTGGTGGCCGCAGGCTTTGGCGAGTTTCAACCGATTACACGCGGTGACAGCCCTGAAGCCTTGGCGCAGAACCGCCGTATCGAGCTGAAGTTCACTGAAAAATAACTAAGCCTGAGACAGGTACCAAAGCTCCAGTTCACCCTTGCCCTTGATGTCGACCATGCCGCGCCGCTTGAAGGCAAAGCTGCTTCCCAGCCTGTCTTTGGTCTTGGCGGTGACTTGAATTTTTCCGTTTGTGCCATGGGTTTCCAGCCGTGCTGCGGTGTTAACCGTATCGCCCCAAACATCGTAAAAAGGTTTGTGTGTGCCGATAACCCCCGCAACCACGGGGCCAGCATGCAGACCAATGCGTAAATCCAGAGTATCACCGATTTGTTTTGCATAGTTTTGGGTTTCGGTCATCATGTCCAAAGCCATTTGTGCGACACGTATTGAATGATCCGATTGCGGGATTATCAGGCCGCCTGCCACCATAAAAGAATCCCCAATGGTTTTGATCTTTTCCAGCCCGTGTTTTTGGGAAAGCGTATCAAACCGGGTGAATAAGTCATTAAGAAAACGCACCAAATCGGGGGCGTTTTGGGTGCCGGCACGCGGGGTGAAATTGACAATATCCGCAAACAGAATTGTGACATCGTCATGGTTTTTCGCGATGACTCGGCCCGGATTGCGCTTTAATTCGGCCGCGATGGAGGCTGGCAAGATATTGGTTAGAAGTTTTTCTGAATATTCATATTCGCGCTCCAGTGCATCTTCGGCAAGATGGGCCTGATAAAAAGCGTAGTAAATCATGCAGAAAATGAACATTACCGATAATGATATCGAAGAAAAATAAAGAATGTCGTAAAACACCGAAGGTAAATGCAAGTAATCGGCAGCGGGCAGCATTTTGCGATCAAAGTAGATAAATAATCCGATTTGCAATGTGCTGGACATGATCGACAAAGGGTTTTGATGCACCCCCATAAGCAGAAGAGCGCTGGAAATCCCTGCCAGAAAGAAAAAATGCAAACCGCTTGCACCACCGAAAGTAAAAGCCAGCGTGCAACTATAAGCCAGCCATAGAACCAGATTATAAACCGATCCAAGGTAAGGGTGTATTTTGTTCAGGTAAGCAGTTGCCAGAATGGTTATTGCCAGAAAAAGCATCAGCAAAATGGGCCATTTCAGCTGATTAAAATCGTAAAACATAAAGCACAGCGCATAAAAAAACGACATGCTGGCTGTAACGGCAGTCATGACGTTGGTTAAAACAATGCGTTGTGTCTGCCGTTTCGACATGCCGGTGGTGCCAGTTTGAAGCCATGTGGCAAATACTGATTTAACCCATGAAATACTTAAAAACGCCACAGCTCCCCCCCTCTAGACGTTTAGGGGATTGATCCGTGGATGCAAGCTAAAACGCCCTTTGGCTGTAAACCAAGGGCGTTTGCTGGCTATTTTGCGGGTAATAACGGTGGTTTGTTTTTGGATATCTTGCGTTTTTCCGGCTCGATAATACTTAAGGTCAAGGCCCCGTCTTTGGTGTCAACCTTAACAATCCCGCCTTTGTTCAGCTTGCCGAACAGCAATTCTTCGGCCAGCGGTTTTTTGATATGTTCCTGTATCACACGGGCCAAGGGGCGCGCCCCCATTTTATCGTCATAGCCTTTTTCTGCCAGCCATTGCGCGGCGCGGCGGGTCAGTTCAATTGAGACATTCCGGTCCATCAATTGCGCTTCCAGTTGGGCCGCAAACTTGTCCACCACCTTGATGATGGTTTCAGGCCCCAAGGGGTCAAAGCTGATGGTGGCATCCAGTCGGTTGCGAAACTCGGGGCTGAATGTGCGTTCAATCGCCGCTGTGTCTTCGCCGGTTCTGCGACTGTGGCCAAAGCCGATCGCTTCTTTTGCCATTTCAGCCGCGCCTGCGTTGGTCGTCATAATCAGCACCACATTGCGAAAATCCGTGGTGCGGCCGTTATGGTCTGTCAGTTTGCCGTGATCCATCACCTGCAACAGGATGTTGAACACATCCGGGTGGGCTTTTTCGATCTCGTCCAACAGCAGCACGCTATGTGGGTTTTGATCGACCTGATCGGTCAGCTGCCCGCCTTGATCAAAGCCGACATAACCAGGCGGTGCCCCGATCAGGCGGCTGATGGCGTGTTTTTCCATATATTCGGACATATCAAAACGTAAAAGCTCGACCCCCAAAGTGTCTGCCAGTTGTTTGGCCACTTCGGTTTTTCCCACACCGGTAGGCCCGGCAAATAGGTAGTTTCCGATGGGCTTTTCAGGCTCGCGCAGGCCTGCGCGTGACAGTTTTATCGCCGAGGCCAAAGCTCTGATCGCGGCATCTTGGCCAAACACCACACGCTTAAGGGATATTTCCAGATCTTTCAGCAATTCGGTGTCGTCTTTGGACACGTTTTTCGGTGGGATGCGTGCGATTTTGGCAACTACGGTTTCAATTTCATTGACGCCGATGGATTTGCGCCGTTTGTTTTCGGGGATTATGTGCTGATAGGCCCCGGCCTCGTCAATCACATCAATGGCTTTGTCGGGCAGTTTGCGCCCATGGATGTAGCGTGCCGACAATTCAACTGCCGCTTTCAGGGCGTCGAGGGTATATTTTACATCGTGATGCTTTTCAAAATAGGGCTTTAACCCTTTTAGGATTTTTATAGCATCTTCAACCGAGGGTTCGTTCACGTCGATTTTCTGGAACCGCCGCGCAAGCGCGTGATCTTTTTCAAAATGCTGACGGTATTCTTTATAGGTGGTCGAGCCCATGCAGCGCAGTTTACCGCCCTGCAAAGCGGGTTTCAGCAGGTTGGATGCATCCATTGCGCCGCCCGATGTGGCCCCTGCACCGATCACGGTGTGGATTTCGTCGATGAACAGAACCGCATCGGGGTGTTCTTCCAACTCGGACATCACCGCTTTCAGGCGTTCTTCAAAGTCGCCGCGATAGCGGGTGCCAGCCAGAAGCGCGCCCATATCCAGTGAGTAAATCGTTGTTTCAGACAGAACTTTCGGAATATTGTTGTTGACTATTTTATAGGCCAGCCCTTCGGCGATGGCGGTTTTTCCAACACCTGGATCGCCGACCAGAACAGGATTGTTTTTGCGCCGCCGGCAAAGTACCTGAATGCAACGTTCCACCTCGTGTTCGCGCCCGATCAAAGGGTCAATAGCGCCGGCGGTCGATTTTGCGTTCAGGTCAACACAATATTTCCCAAGGGCGGTTTCCTCTTCGGCCGGTTTTGTATTTTCTTGGTCATGTTCAACAGTATCATCGGCCCCGCTGATTTCGCGGGCTTCGCCAAAGACCGCATCTTTTGCAATCCCGTGCGAGATGAAGTTGACCGCATCATAGCGGGTCATATCCTGTTCTTGCAGGAAATAGGCGGCATGGCTTTCGCGTTCGGCGAATATCGCAACCAGCACATTGGCCCCGGTCACTTCGTTACGTCCCGAACTTTGCACATGAATGGCGGCACGTTGAATAACCCGCTGAAATGCGGTTGTGGGCGAGGCATCGACGTTGTCCACATCGGTCACCAGGCTGTCCAGTTGGGTGTCCAGAAAATCAATCAGATTTTTGCGCAAAGTCCCGATATCAACTTCGCAGGCCCGCATCACACGCAGCGCAGCATCTTCATCGGTCAAGGCAAGTAACAAGTGTTCCAGTGTCGCCAATTCGTGGCGCCGTGCGGTGGCTTGTGCCAAAGCCGAATGGATGGCGGTTTCAAGACTGCTCGAGAATGAGGGCATTTTTTGCTCCTTTTGATCTTGCAGATGCTTATTCGAACATCTGACACTTTATACCTTTAGACTTCGTCACTATTGAAGAAGCTTCAAGGGTTTTTTTGTCAATTTTGGTTACAAAAGCAGAAATTAACAAAATATGTGGCTTTTCGCCTATTTACGCAGGGCAGGTTTCAGTAAAATTGCGGGTCTTACACGCTTGGCCTCTTTGAAAAGTGAAAAAGTCTGACTGACATAGTTCACCGAGGCTGAAATATGTTCCAGATATTGCGCCAATTCTGGTGTCAACTCGGCTTCGATTAGGGAAACTGCGCGGTCTTGCGGTGTGGTTTCAAACTGCACATAAAACCACGGGTTCCCGCGTTTCAGGATCAGGTCTTGCGATGTGTCGTGCCATTCAAAAGCCCACATCAACGGGCGTGGCCAGTTATGAATGGGAAAGCGACCCCCGAAAATCGTGCCGGGCTGGGGTGTTTCGGGGTAATGCATGAAGGCTGCAACTTGCGTCATATAAGTGGGTTCATCAGTGATAAACAGATAGGGCAGCGATACCTGAATTGTCGGGCGGTCTTTGGTGCGCCATTCAGTTTCGGAGGTGATATGCAATTTTTTACGCAAGACATTAGCCCGAACCGGGCTGGCATCGCCTAGTACATTGCGCAAGGTGGGTTTGCCGTTCTTATCGCGTACAAAGCGCAAGTGCATATCAAACGGCACCCGGATCATGAAATAACGGCTTTCCATATTGATGATCGCAGGACAGCGCGAGGCGGATTTCGCGTGTTTGCGGTTCACCTCGACCGAGCGCACCCGCTCGGGTGGAAAATAAATCACGCCTGATTTGGCTTCTGTTAATAACCAGCCGATTTGCACCGGGCCGGTGTTTCGCGGGCCAGTGTTTTGGGCTTGATTTTTGAACCAGTCAGATAAGGCCATATCTATCCCTTGAAATTGTCTTTGCGGATTCGAATTTCGCCAAACACATCCGCGTCAGAGGCGGTCTGCATGCCCATGAGGGCTTTCACTGTTGCTAAGTTTGCACGCAAAAACGGGTTGGTGGATTTTTCCAGCGCGATACTGGCGGGCACTGTCGGAATGTCTTCGGCGCGTTTGGCCTCTATATCCTTGATACGGGCCAAAAGATCTGCATTGTCCGGCTCTACCGTCAGGGCAAACTTTGCATTGGCGGCGGTGTATTCGTGGCCGGAATAAACCAGAGTATCGTCGGGCAGGGCCTTGAATTTCAACAAACTGCCCCACATCATCGCAAAATCGCCTTCAAACACACGCCCGCAGCCCAAAGCCATCAGACTATCGGCAGAAAATACCGCACCTGCATCTCTGAACAGATAGGCAATATGGCCGACAGTGTGACCAGACACAGCCATGACCTCGCAGGTCTCGGTGCCCAGATTGAAAGTATCACCTTCCGACAGGGCCATATCAAGCGCAGGCAAACGCTGGCTGTCGGCAGCCGCCCCATAAACTGCCGCCCCGGTTGCTTCGCGCAATTCTGCCACCCCGTCGATATGATCATAATGGTGGTGTGTGATCAGGATCTGGTCGAGCTGCCAGTTCAAATCCTTTAACGCGCCCATGATCGGCCCGGCATCCGGCACATCGACAACCGCTACCTGACCGGTTTCGGTTTCGCGGATCAGATACGCGTAATTATCGCCAAGGCAGGGAATGGTAATAATCTCTAAGGCCATGGAATTCTCGTTTGTTTGTTGTTAGCTTGGCCACGATTCTGACTGATCTGCCCATGGGATGCAATGCATTTAGATGTGATCAAATTGCGCGCGTTTTATTATCGAACCAAATTGGGGCGGATTGTTCAGCGTGCTTTGCGCGAAGAAATCAAACGGCTTTGGCCCGATGTCAAAGGTCAAACCGTGGCAGGATTTGGTTTCGCCGCACCGATGCTGCGTCCGTTTCTGAAAACCGCGCGGCGTGTGATCTGTTTCATGCCCGGCCCGCAAGGTGTAATGGTTTGGCCCGAAGGCGCCGATAATCACTCGGTTTTAATCAACGAAACCCGTTGGCCTGTTGCAACAGGGGCGATTGATAAACTTATTATCCTGCACGGTCTTGAAACCAGTGAAGACACTGCCGCGCTATTGGACGAGGTTTGGCGGGTTTTAGGCCCGGGCGGTCGGGTGTTGTTTATCGTGCCCAACAGATCCGGCTTCTGGGCGCGCAGTGATGCAACCCCGTTTGGCTACGGTCACCCCTACAGTCTAAAACAACTTGAAGCGCAATTGCAAAAACACCGGTTTTTGCCCGAACGTCATATCGCGGCCCTATACGCAATTCCATCACATCGGCCGATCGGGCTGAGGGTGGCCCGGATACTTGAAGGCTTCAACCTGAAAGTGGCAATGCCGTTTGCCGCCGGCGTGGTGATGGTTGAAGCGACAAAACAGGTTTACGCCCCGACCGGCAAAGGGCTGGGCGAAGCGGTGCGTCGACCTTTGCAAGTGCTCGAAGGCATTGTCAAACCGGCCAGCGATCCGGTTCCCGGCCGTAGCAGGCAAAAAACCGAACTTTAGGCAAAATTCGACTATTAAGGCTGTGAATCGTCATCCCAATTGGCTATTCTTTCACGATAAACTAATAATATTTGGCGCGGATTGTCGCGGAATTGGCGTAAGGTGTTGTTTTTAAAGTATTACTGCTTTTGCGCTAACGTAACCATAACTGTTGCAGAGTCAGGGACGCTTTGCTATCACCGCCAAGATTTCGGGGGATTTTGCTTTCCTCGCCATGCTCTACCCATTGTTTTCCATTGGGTCTAAATTCGAAAGGTTCTAAGTGTCTGACACTGGTTCGATATCGTCAGGAATTGCCGCGCGTTATGCGACAGCGATTTTTGAATTGGCAAAAGAAGCCAAAAAACTGCCCGTCGTTGAAAAAGATTTCGACGCTTTGGCCGCAGCACTGGATGAAAGTGACGCGTTGCGCGATTTAATCTCATCTCCGGTATATTCGCGTGAAGATATGGTTTCCGCCATCTCTGCTATCGCGCAGAAAATGAAATTATCACAGGATGTGACAAGCACGTTGGGCCTGATGGCATCAAAGCGCCGTTTGTTCGTTCTGCCTTCACTGATTGAAACGGTGAAACAAATGATCGCTACGGAAAAAGGCGAAGTAACTGCGGAAGTGACCGCAGCCAAAGCCCTGACCGAAGCACAACAGGACAAACTTGCCTCGACACTGAAAACGACTGTCGGCAAGGATGTGAAAGTCACGGTCAGCGTCGATGAAACACTCATCGGCGGTTTGATCGTTAAAGTGGGCTCGAAAATGATTGACAGTTCAATCCGCTCGAAGCTCTCCAATCTTCAAAATGCAATGAAAGAGGTCGGATAATGGGTATCCAAGCTGCAGAAATCTCTGCGATCCTCAAGGACCAGATCAAGAATTTCGGTGACGATGCCGAAGTGGCCGAAGTTGGCCGTGTTCTGTCCGTGGGTGATGGTATCGCGCGTGTACACGGGCTGGACAATGTTCAGGCCGGTGAAATGGTTGAATTCCCCGGTGGTATCCGTGGCATGGCGTTGAACCTTGAAGCTGACAACGTCGGTGTTGTTATCTTCGGGTCTGACCGCGACATTAAAGAAGGCGACACAGTCAAGCGTACCAACGCGATTGTGGAAGTGCCAGTCGGCCCTGAATTGCTGGGCCGCGTTGTTGACGGTCTGGGCAATCCTATCGACGGCAAAGGCCCTATCAAGGCCAAAAAACGTTCGACTGCGGATGTGAAAGCACCGGGTATTATCCCGCGCCAATCCGTGCATGAGCCTATGGCAACCGGTCTGAAATCTGTAGATGCCCTGATCCCGATTGGTCGCGGCCAGCGCGAGTTGATCATTGGTGACCGTCAAACCGGTAAAACCGCGATTGCGCTGGATACGATCCTGAACCAAAAAGCCTATAATGATGCCGCCGGTGATGACAACAGCAAGAAATTGTTCTGTATCTATGTGGCCATCGGTCAAAAACGCTCAACAGTTGCTCAGCTGGTGAAAAAACTGGAAGAAACCGGCGCGATTGAATATTCAATCGTTGTTGCCGCAACTGCTTCCGACCCAGCACCGATGCAGTTTTTGGCACCCTATGCGGCGACGTCGATGGGTGAATATTTCCGTGACAACGGTATGCACGGGCTGATGATTTACGATGATTTGACCAAACAAGCGGTTGCTTATCGTCAAATGTCGTTGTTGTTGCGCCGCCCACCGGGACGTGAAGCTTATCCTGGTGACGTTTTCTATCTTCACTCGCGTCTGTTGGAACGTTCCGCTAAATTGAACAGCGATAACGGTTCCGGCTCGTTGACAGCTTTGCCTGTGATCGAAACCCAAGGTGGCGATGTGTCCGCGTTTATTCCGACCAATGTGATTTCGATCACAGATGGTCAGATTTTTCTGGAAACTGAATTGTTCTACCAAGGTATTCGCCCGGCGTTGAACACAGGTTTGTCCGTGTCACGTGTGGGTTCATCGGCGCAAACTAACGCGATGAAATCCGTGGCTGGCTCTATCAAGCTGGAATTGGCACAATACCGCGAAATGGCGGCATTTGCCCAGTTTGGTTCCGATCTGGATGCGTCAACACAAGCACTTTTGGCGCGCGGTGCGCGTTTGACGGAATTGTTGAAACAAGCACAATACAGCCCGCTTACAACAGCGGAACAAGTGATTGTGCTTTACGCTGGCACCAAAGGCTACCTTGACAAGGTTGACGTCAAAGACGTTGGTCGTTTTGAGGCTGATCTGTTGGCTTATATGCGTAACAAGCATTCCGAGATTTTGGATTGGATCACCGATGAAGATCCCAAAATCAAAGGCGATGCCGAAGACAGGATCAAAGCCGCTGTAGAATCTTTTGCAAAAGATTTTGCGTAAACCCGAGGCCTTAAAGGAATAGGAGTTTGGATAGATGCCAAACCTCAAGGACCTAAAAACACGGATCGAAAGCGTCAAGAATACGCGTAAGATCACCAAGGCCATGCAAATGGTGTCAGCGGCAAAACTGCGCCGCGCACAAGAGGCGGCCGAAGCAGGCCGCCCCTACGCTGAGCGCATGAATGCGGTTATGGCCAATTTGGGTGCCGCTGCTGCGGGGGCGGGCGACGCCCCTGAACTGCTGGCCGGAAACGGGCGTGACCAAGTGCATTTGCTGGTTGTTGCAACGGCGGAACGCGGGCTTTGCGGGGGGTTCAACTCTTCCATCGTGAAACTGGCTCGTGCCAAAGCGCATGATTTGCTGGCGGACGGCAAGACCGTGAAAATGGTGACTGTTGGCAAAAAAGGTCGCGAGCAACTGAAGCGCGAGTTTGAAGACATTATTGTTCAGCACGTTGATCTGTCGGAAGTAAAACGTATTGGTTATGTCAATGCGCAAACGATTGCTACAGACGTATTAGCCCGCTTTAAAGCGGATGAGTTCGATGTGGCGACGATCTTCTACAACAAATTCGAAAGCGTGATGAGCCAAGTGCCAACGGCATTGCAACTGATCCCAGCGTCTTTTGAAGCCAATGAAGACGAAGAAGCGGCGTTTTACGATTACGAGCCGGGTGAAGAAGAGTTGCTTGCTGAATTACTGCCACGCGCCCTGACAACGCAAGTGTTTACCGCTTTGCTGGAAAACGGCGCATCAGAGCAAGGGGCACGGATGTCGGCGATGGACAATGCGACTCGCAACGCAGGCGAAATGATCGACAAGCTGACCATCGTGTACAACCGTTCACGCCAAGCCGCGATTACAAACGAATTGATCGAGATTATCTCGGGCGCGGAAGCGCTTTAAGAAACTGGAGAAAATAAAATGGCGAAAGCTAAAGCAAAAGGTGCAACCGGCAAGATCACACAGGTGATCGGTGCGGTTGTGGACGTGCATTTCGAAGGCGATCTGCCGGCGATTCTGAACGCGATTACCACAGATAACAATGGCAACAACCTGGTGTTGGAAGTGGCCCAGCATTTGGGTGAAAACACGGTTCGTGCGGTTGCGATGGATGCGACCGAAGGTTTGGTTCGCGGCCAAGCAGTAACTGACACAGACGAGCCTATTATGGTTCCGGTGGGAAATGCTACACTGGGCCGCATCATGAATGTTATTGGCGAGCCAGTTGATGAAAAAGGCCCGGTTAAAGCATCCGAGCGCCGCGCCATCCACCAAGATGCGCCTGAGTTTGCCGAACAGGCAACCGAGTCTCTTATTCTGGAAACAGGTATCAAAGTTGTTGACCTGCTGGCGCCTTATTCAAAAGGTGGTAAAATTGGTTTGTTCGGGGGTGCCGGTGTTGGTAAAACCGTGTTGATCATGGAATTGATCAACAACATCGCCAAAGTGCACGCGGGCTTTTCTGTTTTTGCCGGTGTGGGTGAACGTACCCGTGAAGGTAATGACCTTTACCACGAGATGATCGAAAGTGGCGTTATTGTTCCCGACGATCTGGAAAAATCGAAAGTGGCCCTTGTTTACGGCCAAATGAATGAGCCTCCCGGTGCGCGTATGCGTGTGGCTTTGACAGGTCTGACTGTGGCCGAACAATTCCGTGACCAATCAGGTACCGATGTTCTGTTCTTCGTCGACAATATTTTCCGCTTTACCCAAGCGGGTGCCGAAGTGTCGGCCCTGTTGGGTCGTATTCCGTCTGCCGTGGGTTATCAGCCAACACTGGCCACCGACATGGGCGCGATGCAAGAACGCATTACATCGACCAAAGCCGGTTCCATTACATCGGTGCAAGCCGTCTATGTGCCTGCCGATGATTTGACCGACCCGGCGCCTGCGACATCCTTTGCCCACTTGGATGCGACAACAGTTCTGTCGCGTGCTATTTCCGAGCTGGGTATTTACCCTGCGGTGGATCCGCTGGACAGTAACAGCCGTATTATGGATCCGTTGGTTGTGGGTGAAGAGCATTACAATGTTGCCCGTGACGTTCAAGGTATTTTGCAACGCTATAAATCTTTGCAAGACATTATTGCGATTTTGGGCATGGACGAGCTGTCGGAAGAAGACAAACTGACCGTGACCCGCGCGCGTAAAATCCAGCGCTTCTTGTCACAACCGTTCGACGTGGCCAAAGTGTTCACAGGTTCCGACGGTATTCAGGTGCCATTGGCCGAAACAATCGCGTCTTTCAAAGCTGTGGTTGCCGGTGAATACGACCATTTGCCGGAAGCGGCTTTCTACATGGTTGGCGGTATCGACGATGTGATTGCCAAAGCTGAAAAAATGGCGGCAGCCGCCGCTTAATCGATCGAAAGGGGCCAAGCATGGCTACTATTCAATTCGACCTTGTGTCACCGGAGCGTAAACTGGCATCCTTGGAGGCTACCGAAATAGAAATTCCGGGCTCCGAAGGTGACTTTACCGCAATGGCCGATCACGCCCCCTTGCTGACCACTTTACGCCCCGGCGTCTTAAAGGTGAAAGCGGGTAATGACGTGTCCGAATATGTGGTCACAGGCGGTTTCGTGGAAATTTCAGGAACGGCGGCGTCGGTTCTGGCCGAGCATGCGGTGCCAAAATCGGAAGTGACAGCGGATCTGGTCAATGCGCTTGTGGTTGAGGCGGAAGCTGCGGCAGAGGGCACTACAGGCCCGGAAAAAGACGTGGCCGATAAACATGTCGCCGACACAAAGGCCCTGCTAAGCCAAGTCTGATAGTCAAAATACTTTGTATCTTATTAAAGAAGCCTTGCAAATTGCAGGGCTTTTTTAGTTTATTTATATGCGGTTTACTTTAATATGCTTTGATA
>CAZMMG010000024.1:0-15111 GCA_964567355.1 uncultured Neptunicoccus sp. | reverse complement strand
ATCCAGCACAAGCATATGGTGCTGCGCAAACGCTACTGGCTGTATTATGCGCTGCAATTCATGGCCGGTGCCAGACGGCAGATTTTTATCGTGTTCGCCGCCTTTATGATGGTGGAACGTTTCGGGTTTGAAGTGCATCAGGTGACGGGGCTGTTTCTGATCAACTTTGTCGCCAATATGGTTTTAGCCCCGATCATCGGCGGGCTGGTTTCCAGATGGGGCGAGCGCAATGCTTTGGTGTTTGAATATGCCGGGCTGGTCTTTTTGTTTTTAGCTTATACTGGCATTTATCTGTTCAATTGGGGGGTGGTGCTGGCTGCGGGGCTTTATGTTGTCGATCATTTGTTTTTTGCTTTGGCATTGGCACAGAAAACCTACTTGCAAAAAATTGCCGACCCCAAAGATATTGGCCCGACGGCGGCGGTGGCCTTTACCATCAACCATATAGGTGCGGTGGTTTTACCGGCACTTTTGGGCTACATATGGTTAACCTCGCCTGCTGCTGTATTCGGGGTTGCAACCGCTATTGCTGGGGCTTCGCTGCTGCTGGCCCTACTGGTTCCAAGGCATCCTGAGCCGGGGCATGAGACAATTTTTGCGAAACGGGATTGACGGGGTATGATCGAACCAAAACAAGCGCGTTTTTTGACCGGTTCGACCATGCGCCATGTGGCGACAATGACCCTAACCGGCATGATCGGGCTGACATTCATGTTCGTGATTGATGCGGCAACGCTTTTCTGGGTGTCATTTTTGAAAAATGAGGCCCTGATTGCCGCCCTCGGGTTCGCCTGGACGGTGCAGTTTTTCATGATCTCGATCAGTATCGGGTTTATGATTGCAGGCACTGCCTTGGTGTCTAAGTCGCTGGGGCAGGGAAACAGAAAAAACGCCCGTGAACAAGCCAGCACCGCGATGATGATCGGGATCGGGGCGCAATCCGTGCTGGTCTTGCTGGTGGTGCTGTTTAGGCACGATATACTTGGCTTTGCCGGGGCGGAAGGGGTCGTTCTGGATGCGGCTACACGGTTCTTGCTGATCTCGCTGCCGTCGATTCTGTTGATTGTAACCGGGATGATCGCATCCTCGGTTCTACGCGCCGAAGGGGACGCGAAACGCGCGATGTATGTGACCCTGTCCGCCGGTGTTGTGGCGATGTTTGTCGATCCGTTTTTGATCCTTCATATGGGTTGGGGGCTGGAAGGCGCGGCTTGGGGGATTGTGATCTCGCGGGGCGTAGCGGCAGTGCTGGGGCTTTACTTTCTGATCGGGGTGCATGATTTGGCAGCCCCTTGGCGGCTGGTTTATCTCAGACGCTGGGGGGCGCCGTTTTTTATTATTGCGATCCCGGCTTTGATGACCCAGCTTTCGTCGCCTTTCGGTAATTACCTGATCACCCGGATCATTTCGGACTTCGGGGAAAGTGCAGTTGCAGGTTGGGCGGTTTTGGGCCGTGTCACGGTGCTGGCCTTTGGTGGTATTTTTGCCCTGTCGGGTGCCATCGGCGGTATTTTGGGGCAAAATTACGGGGCGAAAAAATTTGACCGTATTCGTTTGGCCTACCGTGATGCGTTGCTGTTTTGTGCCGGCTATGTGTTGCTCGCATGGGCGGTGCTTGCCACAGTGACGCCATTGGTGATTTCCATTTTTGGGCTTGGGCCAGAGGCAGCATCGGTTATTAAAGCGTTTACCTATGTTTCGGCTGGCGGCTTTGTGTTTGCCGGTGCTTTATATGTGTCCAATGCCGCGTTCAACAATCTGGGCCGCCCGATATATTCCACGGTGTTCAACTGGCTGAAGGACGGGGTTTTAATGTGGCCTTTGTGCCTGATTTTTGGTACGTATTTTGCCGCCCCCGGCGTGGTTTACGGTCAGGGTCTGGCTTGGGCAATTGCAGGGATTACCTCGACTATTGTCGGCTGGCGGTTCATTGCCCGTGTCGAGGTGAAAGATGCCGCCAAAGACAGGCGGCGGAAAACCTTGACCTGACACGCTCTCTGGCCTATCCGCGCAGAGAATCACGTTTGAGGAAACCTATGCCTACCTATACCGCATTGACGACACTTGCCGATAAATCTGCCGCTGAAACCATGGCGGCAATGCTGGAAAACATGACGCCGGAACCTTACGGTGTCGGGGTTTTTGAAACCGAGGACGGTTCCGGCCTGTATGAGGTGGGCGGCTATTTTCTGGATCAGCCCGATGAGGTGGCATTGGCCTTGGTTGCGGCAAGCACAAATGCGCGCCCCTTTGCGGTATCCGAGGTGCCTGACAAAGACTGGGTGGCCGAAGTGCGCCGCGAACTGGCCCCGATACATGCTGGGCGATTCTTTCTTTATGGCAGCCACGATGCCGACAAGGTACCAAGCGACTGTGTGCCATTGTTGATAGAGGCGGCAATGGCATTCGGCACCGGCCATCACGGCACGACGCAGGGATGTTTGACTGCGTTGGATAATTTGGCAAATGAGGGTTTTATGCCCAAGAACGTGGCCGACATTGGCTGCGGCACGGCGGTATTGGCGATGGCGGCAGCCAATATTTGGGATGTGCAGATAATAGCCGGCGATATTGACGAAGTGGCAACCGATACGGCCCTTGCAAACCTTGACTGCAATGATTTGGCGGGGCGCGTGGAGATTGTGACCTGTGCCGGGTTTGATCATCCCGGCTTGCGAAATGCGGCACCTTTTGATTTGATTTTGGCAAATATCCTGAAAGGCCCGTTGATTGATCTGGCGCCGGATATGGGCGTGTGTTGTGATCAGGATGGCTATGTTATTTTATCCGGAATTTTGAACACGCAAGCGGATGATGTATCCGAAGCCTATAAAAACAACGGGTTTAAAGAAACGAAACGTTTGACTTTCGGGGAATGGACAACGCTGACGCTGCAAAAGAAATGACGTAATTTCGTCAGGATAAAGCCATAGTTTTGTGATTTCTGGACATAATCCGGCAATTTTTAAGCGTAGGAGTGTTTATCCCATGTCCACAATCCCAATCGATATGTCCACAGCCCAAACAAACGAATTTAAGTCTCGGGTGAATTTTATTGAAAGCAAACCGCACAAATTGAAGCGGTCTTTGCAACGGGATCAGTTCGGGGCAATCATTGTGCCCAAATCAGTCAAAATACGCTTTGGATGGCTGTCGGCTCTGCACTCTTTGGTGCTGCTTTACGCGATATTCACAATTTTCAAAGCTGTGTTTATCTACAACGCTGACCAAAGCAATTATACGCAAATTCTTTCCGATCTTAGGGGAGGGAACAATAAAGAACAGGTTGTCGCAGCTTTGATGTCGCCAGACTATTTTACCAAACCGGTTGGTGTGTTGGTTGCGGGTATTTCCGATCACATGAGGGCTGCTCGAAAACAATAAGGCTTGTCATGAAAAAGCCGCCCATAAATGGACGGCCAAAAGGTCTTACGCTGTGATATTTAATCTTACAGGCGGAAAAAACCGCTATTCAGATCTTCCACATCTGCACGGGTGATCCCGATATCATCCAACTCACGCAAGCTTAATTTGCTAAGCTGTTTGTAAGTGGTGCGTTTCGCGTTCCACATGGCAAAGCTGTTCTTGACAGCTTCCAAAGCGCGGATGACGCGGAAAGTTGTAATGGCACCAAAGGGTGCGGCTTTTGTTTCATGATAGACAGCCATGGGCTTAATCCTTGAGTATGGTCAGAATGACCGTGATTTCAGTTGTGCTTCGGTTAGACCGATGTCTTCCAATTCATGCATGCTGAGTGCATTCAATTGTTTGTATGTGATGTTTTTTTCATACAAAGCGATAAGACTGTTGATTGCCGTTTCAACAGCACCAATTATGCGGAAGGTTGTGATTGCACCAAAAGGTGCGGCGTTTGTTGCGATGGTAGTAGTCATGGGCCTAATCCTTGGTTGTGGTCGTGTTGACCTGTGTCTCTTGAGGCTCATTTAGGCATAGTGGGGTCATACTACAATTGCGATTTTAGCATAGCCGTGATGATGTATTTGCATGTCAAACCAGCGACATATTTTGACGCTTTACGACATCGGTTGATAAACACACTTGGCTAATGTTCCCGTTTCGTGCTATTGCAGCTTTAAGCAAGGAATAGAGGCAACATGCGTGTTATAGGAATAGACCCGGGTTTGCGACACATGGGGTGGGGTGTTGTGGATGTTATCGGCACTAAATGCAGTCATGTGGCAAACGGTGTTTGTAAATCCGTGGGCGTTGAACTTTCCACAAGGTTGCTGAGTTTACATGAGCAGTTGACGAAAGTGTTCGTGACATTTTCGCCACAGACGTCGGCGGTTGAAAAAACATTCGTCAATAAAGACGGGGTCGGAACCCTAAAACTGGGTCAGGCGCGGGCGATTTGTTTGCTGGTTCCGGCACAATTCGGGCTGGCGGTTGGCGAATATGCCCCCAATACGATTAAAAAAGTCGTGGTAGGTGTGGGCCATGCGGACAAAAAACAGGTGGATCATATGGTAAGATTGCAATTGCCCGGAGTTGACATTGCGGGGCCGGATGCGGCGGACGCGCTGGCCATAGCACTATGCCATGCGCATCATACGCAATTTTCAAACCGGCTGGATGCGGCCATTGCCAAGGCGGGGGCAGGGGCATGATCGGCAAAATCACCGGCAAGGTGGACAGTCGCGCTAAAGATTATGTTCTGGTCGATGTGCAGGGTGTGGGTTATCTGGTCTATTGCTCGGAACGTACGCTGGCCGGCTTGCCGGCCGCAGGCGGGGTTGTGGCGCTTTATACCGAATTGCTGGTGCGCGAGGACAATCTGCAACTGTTCGGTTTTCTGACCTTGGCGGAAAAGGAATGGCACAGGTTGCTGACCTCGGTGCAAGGCGTCGGGGCCAAGGCGGCACTGTCGATTGCCGGGACTTTGGGGGTGGACGGGGTAAGCCGCGCCATCACCTTGGGCGATATAGCTGCGATCAAATCGGCGCAGGGTGTCGGGCCGAAACTGGCGCAGAGGATTGTGGTCGAGTTGAAAGACAAGGCGGCAAAGATTATTGCAATGGGGGCGGCAGGGTCTGAACAGGTTGTGATCGATGACAGTGTGGTGATTGAGGCCCCGACCGCATCCAAGCCGCGTACGGTGGCGGTGTCTGCTGCAAATAACGCAGGTGCGCAGGCAGACGCGCTTTCGGCCCTGATCAATTTGGGTTATGGACAGGGGGATGCGGCAACTGCTGTGGCTCAAGTTTCGGGGGATGATCCCGCGGCAGATGCCGGTGGGTTGATCAAAGCCGCACTGAAACTGTTGGCCCCGAAAGGCTAGGATGATGACCAACCCCGACCCCGATTTGCGCCCTGAACCACAGGCAAGCGATATTGACCGGGCTTTGCGGCCACAGTCTTTAGATGAATTTGTCGGCCAAGCGCAGGCGCGGGCTAATTTGAAAGTGTTCATTGAAAGTGCGCGCAGGCGTGGCCAAGCGATGGATCACACGCTGTTTTACGGCCCGCCCGGGCTTGGAAAAACCACGCTGGCGCAGATCATGTCGAAAGAGCTGGGGGTGAATTTTCGTATGACCTCGGGGCCGGTGTTGGCGAAAGCGGGTGATTTGGCGGCGATTCTGACCAATCTGGACAGAAATGATGTTCTGTTTATCGACGAAATTCACCGGCTCAACCCTGCGGTGGAAGAGGTGCTTTATCCCGCATTGGAAGATTTCGAGCTGGATCTGGTGATCGGCGAAGGCCCTGCTGCACGAACTGTGCGGATTGATTTGCAACCGTTTACGTTGGTGGGCGCAACCACGCGCTTGGGTCTGTTAACCACGCCCTTGCGTGACCGTTTCGGTATTCCGACGCGGTTGGAATTTTATACCGTGGACGAGCTGTGCCACATCGTTGACCGCGCAGCACGGCTGATGCGGGCGGATGCCACGGCGGACGGGGCGATGGAAATTGCGCGGCGCTCGCGCGGTACCCCGCGTATTGCAGGACGGCTTTTGCGCCGGGTGGTGGATTTTGCCATTGTCGAAGGCAACGGGCAGGTTGATCAGGCCATAGCGGATATGGCCCTGACCCGTTTGGGGGTGGATGATTTGGGGTTAGACGGGGCTGACCGGCGTTATTTGCGGCTGCTCGCGGAAAATTATGGTGGCGGGCCTGTGGGGGTTGAAACCATTGCCGCCGCCTTGTCCGAAGCACGCGATGCCATTGACGAGGTAATCGAGCCTTATTTGTTGCAACAGGGCCTGATCCAGCGTACCCCGCGCGGCAGGATGCTGGCGGCAAAGGCATGGAAACATTTGGGGCTTGCGGCGCCAAAGCCAACCGCACAGACAAATATGTTCGGGAGCGGAAAATGAGCAGTGAGTTTTTAACGATTGATGCGGTTGAAAAACTGTTTACCCGCAAGGACGGCAGTTACAGGTGCGCCCGCTGGGGGCGTCCGATAGCGCCGGTGGTTTTTGGTGTTGACGATGAAACCCTGGCCTGTCTGAAGGATGCGATTACCCAAACCGTGGCTGTGACAGGGGGAAGCTTGGTGGAAACCGATCCTGAAGTCGGGGCGAATTTCATGTGGTTTTTCTGTACCCGCTGGGAAGAGCTAAGGGATGTGCCGGATTTGGGGCAGGTGGTTCCGGATTTGCAGAACCTTGTGATCGATCTGAACCGCAGAGGCCTCAATCAGAACCGTATGTTCATATATGATGCGCAAGGAGCGATCAAAATGTGTTTGCTGTTCATCCGTATGCGCGCGGGTGTAGCTGAGATGCCGGCTCAGGTTCTGGCGGTAGGCGAGACTTTGCAAAGCCTGCTGACTTGGGCAGAGGATGCGTTTCTGAGCCTCAGTCCGATTGCGCTGGTCGAGGAAAACGGGATTTGTATTGTAAAGCCAAGCTTTGCCGCTCTTGTGCGGGCGGCTTATGATCCACTGCTGCCGGATGCGGCGCCTGATGTCAGCCATGCTTTACGCCTGCATCCGCGTGCCGAAAAACTATATGCGGGATTGCAGCAATGACGCATATTTTTCCGCTACGGGTTTATTACGAAGACACCGATTTGGCGGGCATTGTTTATTATGCAAATTACCTGAAATTCATTGAACGCGCCCGCAGCACAATGGTGCAAGAGGCGGGGATTGACCAGTTGGAAATGCAGCGGGATGGTTTTGTTTTCGCGGTCAAACGGGTTGAAGCCGACTATATCAACAGTGCGCGGCTCAGTGATGAATTGCGGGTTGAAACAAAGTTGCAGGATTTGACCGGGGCTAAAATTGTTTTCTCACAAGACATTTATCATAAGGATAACATGATTTTTTCCGCCCAAGTCATAGTGGTCTGTATCACGACAGCAGGTAAAATTGCCAGGTTTCCAGCAAAAACCCGCGCAAAACTGCAAGAAGCGGCTAATTAAGCCAGCTATAGCTATGCGGGGGCATAGTTTTTTGTTAAAAGATTTTCAGGTTAGATATAGCATAAGAGGCAGCCGGAAGGGCGGCCCATAGGCAGAACGAGCGGTTTTATGGACACACAAGCATTAAGTGCCGTGCAAAACATCGATTTTTCGATGCTTGCACTGTTTTTACGGGCAACATTCGTGGTCAAAATTGTGATGTTGATTTTGATGTTTGCATCTTTCTGGTCGTGGGGGATTATTTTCCAACGCAGTATCAACTACCGCAAAGCGCGGCGCAATTCAGAGCGTTTCGACCGGGCGTTTTGGTCAGGGGAACCGCTGGACGGGCTTTATCAGCAATTGGGTGACAGCCCCAAAGGCGGGTCGGAACGCATATTCGTGTCCGGCATGTCGGAATGGCACCGCTCACACAAATCAGACGGGAAAATGATTGCCGGTGTGCAACAGCGTATTGACCGCTCAATGAATGTGGCAATTTCGCGCGAGGCCGAAAAGTTGAACAACGGGCTGACATTTCTGGCGACCGTGGGATCGATTGCACCGTTTGTTGGGCTGTTCGGTACGGTTTGGGGGATTAAAAACGCCTTTGAACAAATTGCCATGCAGCAAAATACCAATTTGGCCGTTGTCGCCCCCGGCATTGCCGAGGCGTTGGTTGCAACGGCTCTGGGTTTGCTGGCAGCGATCCCGGCGGTTATTTTTTACAATAAATTGTCATCGGATGCGGACCGTATTATCGGTGATTTTGACAGCTTTGCCGATGAGTTCTCGACAATCCTGTCGCGTCAACTGGACGCGTAGGGGGGCTTTATGGGGGCAGGAGTTATGGATCGTGAAAGTGGCGGCAGCAAACGCCGCAGAAGCCATGCGAAACGCAAACCAATGGCCGAGATCAATGTTACACCTTTCGTGGATGTGATGCTGGTTTTGCTGATTATCTTTATGGTCGCCGCCCCATTGCTGACGGTGGGTGTGCCGATCAAACTTCCCAAAACTGCTGCCAGTGCGCTGGATACCGAAGTGGAAGAACCCCTGACCATTGCCCTTGCTGCTGACGGCACGCTGGTTTTGCAAAATACCGAAATTGATCGCAATACGCTGGTGCCTAAATTGCAGGCGATTGCCGCCGAACGCAAAAGCAAGAAAGTGTTCTTGCGAGCAGACGGGGCGGTGCCCTATGCGCAGGTGATGCAAATTATGGGGGCACTGAATGCAGGCGGCTTTCGCGATATAGGTTTGGTCACAGACGCAGGTGGCCCGACTTTGAACGATCAGGGCGGTTGAAGGTGATCTTTGCAAACCGGTACGAAAATATCAGGCGTTATGCATCTTGGGGCCATTGGACTGGCCCTGTTCGGAGGGGCTTTGTTCAATGCTGACAGCAGCAAGGCTGTTCAAATATCGGAGGTGAGTATTATCTCGACCGAGGATTTTGCGGCGATGGTGTCAAGTTCTCCGGCTTCATCGCCCGATGTGGCTACCGCGCCGAAGATTGATCTGCCCGATAGCACGCAGGAAACAACGCCTAATATCGCACAACCCGACCAGTCTATCCCTGACCCGGGTGAACAGGTGGCGATGATTGCCCCGAAATTGGCGCCCGCCCCGCGCATTGACACAAAATCCGCACCAAAACCCGATATAAATGCAACCGAGGCCAAGACGCCTCAAAAAGAGGTTGCCCCCGACAAGACCGGAACCGATGTGGCCAAGCCCGCCGAAGCGCAAGCTCCCAAAGAAGCGGCTACTGTGATTGTGACCGAGCCGGTTAAGACCTCCGAATATGCACCGGCCACGTCTAACCTGCCGCCTGCTCGACCGCGTGATATGGCAAGCCGTGTGGCCAAAGCGAATGCGACCAAAGCTGAAAACCCGGTGAAAAAGCCAAAGGATACAACGGCTGAAGAAATTGCCAAAGCAATGGCCAAGGCCGCAAATAACAAACCGGCGGCACCTTTAGGCCCACCTTTGACCGGCGGCGAAAAGGCAGGGCTGGTTCTGGCGGTGCAACAGTGCTGGAACGTGCCTATTGGCTTGCAAAATGCGGATAATCTGGTGGTGGTGATCGCAATGGAATTGACGCCGGATGGCAAATTGGCTGGGGCCCCGAAACTTATCGATCCTTCAGGCCCGCCTGCCGGCACCACAAAGCAAGCATTTGAAGCGGGGCGTCGGGCTTTGATCCGCTGTGCCCCTTACGATTTACCGCGTGAAAAATATGAGCAATGGCGACGCATTGAAGTCGTCTTTAACCCTAAAAAAATGGCTGTAAGATGATGAAAAAATTTATGATATTCTTAAGTACTGTTTTAGTGGCAGTGTCCTTGACAAGCGCGTATTCCGTGGCACAAACCAAGCCCTTGCGCATTGAGATCACCGAAGGGGTGATCGAGCCGATGCCATTTGCCGCCCCTCGGTTTATGGCGGAAAATCCGGCGGCAAAGAAATACACTGCAGAGCTAACCCAGGTGTTGGCAGCCGATCTGGTTGGTTCTGGTCTGTTTCGCGAAATACCGGCAGCGGCGCATATATCAAAAATCACCAACTTCAACGCGCCGGTCCAGTTTTCCGACTGGAAGGCGATCAATGCACAGGCTTTGATCACCGGGGCGGTTAGCGTTTCGGGTAATAAATTGATTGTAAAATTTCGCCTTTTTGACGTTTTTGCACAAACCCCTTTGGGTGATGGATTGCAATTTGCCGCCACCACCCAAAGTTGGCGGCGCATGTCCCATAAGGTGGCCGATGCGGTTTACAGCCGTTTGACGGGGGAAACCGGCTATTTTGACAGCCGTATTGTTTTTGTCGCCGAAGAAGGCCCGAAAAACAAACGCAGCTCGCGTTTGGCATTGATGGATTCTGATGGGGCAAATGTGCGGTATTTAACGGGCGCCAATACAATCGTTCTGGCACCTAGGTTTTCGCCTAATGCGCGCGAGATTACCTATACAAGTTATGAAACCGGTTCTCCTAGGGTGTATTTGATGGATGTCGATACTTTGAAACGACGCATTCTGGGGGATCAGCCTTCGATGGCTTTTGCGCCCAGATTTTCGCCCGATGGCAGCAAGGTTGCAATGTCATTGTCGCGACGGGGTAATACGGATGTGTATCTGGTTGGTGTTGCCAGCGGGCAGAAAACCCGTCTGACAAAATCACTTGCGATCGATACCGCGCCTAGTTTTTCGCCCGATGGATCAAAAATTGTGTTCGAGTCCGATCGCAGTGGTGTGTCTCAGCTTTATGTTATGAGCGTTGCGGGCGGGACGGCAAAACGCATCAGTTCTGGGGCCGGAAGCTACCACACGCCGGTGTGGTCACCGCGCGGGGATATGATTGCCTTTACTAAAATCAACAAGGGACGGTTTCACATTGGTGTGATGCGTGCCGATGGTAGCCGTGAAAAATTGTTGACCGCGTCATTTCTGGATGAAGGCCCAACTTGGTCGCCCAATGGCCGTGTTTTGATGTTTTTCCGTGAAACAGCGGGGGCAAACGGGGCACCTGCGATTTATTCAGTAGATGTAACAGGCCGAAATTTGCGCAAAATCAACACACCAACTTTCGCGGCTGACCCTGCATGGTCCGGTCTGTTAGAGTAACTGAAACGGGATTCACAAACTCTGTGAATTCTGCTATAAATATGCGAAATGATGGGGACGACCATCAAGAGAGGCAGAGCAGAGATGATAAATAGTTTTGTAAAGTTAAGCGCGACAGCGGTTCTTGTGTTCGGGTTGAACGCTTGTAGTACGCTCCCTGGAGGTAACGGGGCCGCGGGAACCATTCAGCGCGGTAGTGTCAATGATCCGACATCGCTGGCGTATTTCCAACAAACCCTCGGGGACCGCGTGTTGTTTGGTGTAGATCAAAGCACCTTAAGCCCAGAGGCAACCAACATTCTGAATGGTCAGGCCAACTGGTTGCTGCAAAACACCCAATACACGGTTACCATTGAAGGCCATGCCGATGAACGCGGTACGCGGGAATATAATCTGGCATTGGGCGCACGTCGCGCAAGTGCGGCGCGGGACTACCTTGTCGAGCGCGGTATTGCTGACAACCGGGTCAAAACGTTATCTTATGGCAAACAGCGACCGATTGCGATTTGCTCGGCCGAAGATTGCTGGTCACAAAATCGACGCGCCGTTACGGTGGTTGGTACAGGTTTAGAAAGTTAAGAGGTCGATAATGCAGGTTGGGCGCAGTTTGATAAAAACCGTAACGCTTCTGGTTTGGGTGGTGTGCGTCCCTTCGGTGGGTTTTGCCCAGACAAAAAGCGAAACTCTTGCCGATATTCGTCAAGAACTGGTTTTTCTAAATTATGAAATTCAAAACCTGAATCGGGAACTGTCAACAACTTCGGGGGGCATTTCCCCAAGCGGGGTTGGCCCTATGCTGGAGCGGGTCAATGCGCTGGAGCAGGAATTGCGCCGCATTACCGGAGTTGTTGAGAAATTGCAGTTTCGTGTTGACCAAGTGGTGAAGGATGGCACCAACCGCATAGGTGATCTGGAATTCCGCTTGGTAGAGCTGGAAGGTGGCGATGTAACCAAGTTGGGAAAAACCTCTAGTTTGGGTGGCGGTGATTTGCCCGGTGGCACCCTGAATACGCCCGCCAAGGATAATCCCGGGCTTGAATTGGCCGCGTCCGAGCAAAGTGACTTTGACCGCGCCAAAGCGGCGGTTGAAAGCGGGGACTACAATGGCGGTCTGGCCCAGTTTGATCAGTATTTGCTGGCCTATCCAGATGGGCCACTGGTAGGCCAAGCGCAATATTGGCGGGCCGAGGCCTTGGCCGGTCTTGGTGACTGGAGCAATGCGGCGCGGGGTTTTCTGGAAAGCTTCAGCGGTACGCCAAAAGGTGTGAAAGCCCCTAAAGCATTGTACCGGCTTGGGGTTAGTCTGGCCGAATTGGGGCAAACAGAGGATGCCTGTTCAACATTGGGCGAAGTTGGAATTCGCTACTCCAGTGCCCCGGAAGCGGCGGATGCTGCGGCCAAAATGACCAGCTTGAACTGTTCTTAGATGTGTCCGGCAAAACTCGTTTAACCTCGTGTATTGCGCCAGTTTTGGCGCAAATCCCAAAAGGCGCTTTGGGGGTTGCGGTTTCGGGCGGCGGCGATTCCGTTGCGCTGTTGCATTTGCTTTGCGACTGGGGCCACAAGAACGGGCGAAAGATATATACCGCAACGGTTAATCACAACCTGCGCAAAGAGGCCCAAGCCGAAGCCGAATTTGTCGCTGACTTATGTAAGAATTTGAATGTAAATCACAGTATTTTAAGCTGGGAAGATTGGGACGGGAAAGGCAACCTGCAAAATGCAGCACGCAATGCCCGCCATTCATTATTGCAGGGCTGGGCTGGCAATTTGGGGCTTGTCGCGGTTGCTGTGGGTCATACCGAAGATGATCAGGCGGAAACGTTTTTGATGCGTTTGGCGCGGGGGTCTGGTGTGGACGGTCTGTCCGGGATGCAGGCGGTCAGTGGCGACAATCCCGTTTGGCTGCGTCCAATGTTAGATATTTCACGTCAGGATTTGCGTGAGTATCTAATTAGTATCGGGCAGGAATGGATCGAAGACCCGTCCAACAAATCGGAAAAATTCGACCGCGTAAAAATGCGCAATGCCATGCCTGCCTTGGCGGAGCTTGGTTTGACAATGCGTCGGTTGGCAAAGACGGCAAAGGGATTGCAACCCGCAAGGACGGCATTGGAACAGATGACGCTAACGGCTGCGCGTCTTTGTTGTACCCCGGACAAGTTCGGTACTGTTGTGCTTGATCTTGAAGCCTTGCAGGTGCAGCCAATGGACATACAGTACCGTGTGCTCAGCCACGCCATGGGATGGGTTACGGGGGCGGTTTATCGGCCTCGGTTTTCAGCCTTGAAAGCGGTTTATGAATTGTTGCGGCAGGGTAAATCGCAGACATTAGCGGGCTGCTACATCAAAGCGGTGTCCCAAAAACAAGTGATCGTGATGCGTGAACTGGCCAATATGGCTTTGACAACAGTGGCCACAGGGTCTTTTGATCATCGCTGGCAGGTTATTGCCGATGGCGATCTGAAGAATGTTGTGATCGGTCCTTTAGGGGAAAATGGCCTTAAACAATTGAAAAATTGGCGAAATTTGGGTGTTAAACGTGATATTTTGATGCAAACACCTGCCGCATGGCAGGATATGGCCGTTATATCAGCACCTCTGGTCGGTTTTGGCGGGCCAGTTAGTTTTGATTTGCAATTAGACACCGAGCAATTCTTTTTGGGTATCGTTTCACATTGAATAACCCTGAAAGAAGATTATGTTGGTATAGCAACGCAAAAAGCGGATTCGACGCATGTCGAAATGAACAGGAGAAAACCCTTGGGTAATACCAGAAATTTCATAGTCTTGATTGTACTCTTTCTGTTGATGATAGGGTTGTTCAACCTTTTCAGCGGTAATGTGCAAGGTCAAGCCAGCGCCTCTATTAGTTTTTCAGAATTTATGCAGAAAGTGACAAGCGGTTCTGTCAGCAAGGTCACTTTGGACGGCGAGACAGTTTATATTACCGGAACCGATGGGTCAAAGTACAAGACTGTGCAGCCTGCAACCGTGGATGTAACACCTGATTTGTTGAAGGCAAATGTCAACGTTGTGGCTGTGCCACAGGAAAAAACACCGTTTATGAGCACGGTTTCATTTATATTGCCATTCCTTTTGCTGATCGGCGTGTGGGTTTTCTTTATGAACCGGATGCAAGGCGGCGGACGCGGCGGGGCTATGGGCTTTGGCAAATCCAAAGCGAAAATGCTAAACCAAAGCGAAGTTCGTAAAACCTTTGATGATGTCGCGGGCATTGACGAGGCCAAGGAAGAGCTGGAAGAAATCGTTGAATTTTTGCGCAATCCGCAGAAATTTTCCCGTCTTGGCGGTATGATCCCCAAAGGGGCTTTACTTGTGGGGCCTCCCGGCACTGGGAAAACCCTTTTGGCGCGTGCGATTGCTGGCGAAGCGGGTGTACCATTCTTTACAATATCTGGTTCCGATTTTGTTGAAATGTTCGTTGGTGTCGGTGCCAGCCGGGTGCGCGATATGTTTGAGCAGGCCAAAAAGAACGCGCCGTGCATTGTTTTCATCGATGAAATTGACGCGGTTGGCCGCCATCGGGGGGCCGGTTATGGCGGCGGTAATGATGAGCGCGAACAAACGTTGAACCAGTTGCTGGTTGAAATGGACGGGTTTGAAGCCAATGAAGGCGTGATCCTTCTGGCGGCGACCAACCGTCCTGATGTTCTTGACCCCGCATTGTTGCGCCCGGGCCGGTTTGACCGCCAAGTGCAAGTGCCGCTTCCTGACATCAAGGGGCGCGAAAAAATTCTGTTTGTGCATTCACGTAAAACCCCGCTTGGGCCGGATGTCGACTTGCGCATCATTGCGCGCGGCACGCCGGGGTTCTCAGGCGCGGATATAGCAAACCTTGTGAACGAAGCGGCTTTGATGGCGGCGCGCACCGGCAAGCGTTTCTTGACCATGGAAGATTTCGAATATTCCAAAGACAAGGTGATGATGGGGGCCGAACGGCGTTCCATGGTGATGACCGAAGACGAGAAAAAACTGACGGCATATCACGAAGCGGGTCACGCGATTGTCGGCTTGAACGTGCCACAACATGACCCTATCCAAAAAGCCACAAATATTCCGCGTGGCCGCGCCCTGGGTCTGGCTATTTCATTGC
>CAZMMG010000023.1:0-15395 GCA_964567355.1 uncultured Neptunicoccus sp. | reverse complement strand
CTGTAAAATATCCTGCATAGCAATCTGGTGCTTGCGGGTTGCCTCAGTGGACTGCGTCGAAATAAATTCTTTTTCACTCAACCGAAGTTGGGTCATTTGTTCCTGTAACTGAAGGATATCCTTTGTAAGCACCCATCGATTTTTATTGTCCGTATCAAAATTGGATTGGGCTTCCATGCTCAGGTATTGCATCAAAACAATGACCAGCAATCCTACAAGCGCGATCAACGGCAACAAAAATATCTGCTTGCCAACGGAAATATTTTGAAATGATAACCTGCCCATATTGTGCCTGCCTAGTTTTCGTTACTTACAGACATAGCTACAAATATGTCTCCCAACGGATAATTGGCAAACGATATAAACAAAATCTGCATCACATAGGGATCTACAATACTATGCTAATATAACGCTTTGATCTGTGTCAATGTTTGTTTGGACCATCCCCCCATATATGGGGGATATTCCCGATTACAGCGACAAGACCTTGGGTAAATATCTATAGAAAAGCTGCTTTGGCTACAGGCCACACCATTGTCTTTTTCAAAGATGTCACACAACCTTTTTCATCCGCATCACCATACTAAATCTTCGAGTATCTGACATCAGCGCCTGTGGCCAAATAGTTAACATCCCCGCAGCACAATTTTACCAATATGCGCACCCGCCTCCATACGCTGGTGTGCGGCGCGGGCATCCGGCAGATCAAACACCTGATCCATCACCGGGGCCAGACGGCCGGCACTTAGATGCGGCCAGACATGTGTACGCAACCCCGCCGCAATACGCCCCTTTTGCAAAGGGCTTTGCGGGCGCAGGAACGACCCCGTCAGGATCAGTTCGCGTGCCATCACCTGCGCCAGATCAACCGACACTCTCAAACCCTGCAAAAACGCGATATTAACCAGTCGCCCACCCCGCCCCAAAGCCTTGATATTACGCGCGGTATAGTCGCCACCGACCATATCCAGCACAACATCCACACCGCGCCCTCTGGTTGCGGCTAAAGCCGCCTCAACAAAGTCCGTTTCACGGTAATTCACCACCACATCCGCGCCAATTTCCAGACACTTGGCACATTTATCCGCAGATCCAGCAGTGGCCACTACCCGCGCCCCGAACAGCTTTGCCAACAGCGTTGCCGTAGTGCCTATACCGCTGGTGCCACCGTGGATCAAAAGTGTCTCACCCGGCTTTAGCCCCGCCTTCATGAACAGGTTGAACCAGACGGTGAAATAGGTCTCTGGCAGGGCCGCAGCTTGGGCCATTTCCATGCCTTTTGGCACCGGCAAAACATGTGCGGCATCTGTCAGCGAATAATCCGCATAGCCGCCCCCCGGCAACAGTGCGCAAACCGCATCACCCACGGCCCAATCAGTGACACCTGCACCCACAGCTTTAATCACACCGGCACTTTCCAACCCCAACAAATCAGAGGCCCCAACGGGAGGATTATAAAGCCCTGCACGTTGCAAACAATCAGGACGGTTAACCCCGGAAAATTGGTTTTCTATCAATATTTCGCCATATGCCGGTGTTGGAATATCACGCTTGGCAGGTGTTAAAACCTCCGGCCCGCCATGCTTTGATATTTCAACGACGCGCATCTTTATGCGACATCCTGTTGACTGAATTTTGAATGCGAATAGTCCCAATACAGCTCTCGCGCCCGCAATGTTACCGGCGTATCCGGCATGATGCGATCCTGATATTTTTCGACCGGCATCACCTTGGCAATATTGCCAGTACAAAAAATCTCATCTGCGTCTGCAAAATGATCCAAGCTCATGATGATTTCGTTCACCTTCACCCCATCCGCCCGCAGCAGTTTAATCACCCTTTGACGGTTCAAACCGTTCAGAAATGTGCCGTTTGGAATTGGCGTAAACACCTCGCCGTCCCGCACCATAAACACATTGGTCGAGGCAGTTTCCGCCACGTTGCCATCAATGTCCAAAGACAGCGCATTACTGAAACCACGCTTGCGCGCATCGGCCATGATGCGGCCGTTATTAGCATAAAGCGACCCCGCTTTGGCCTCTGTCAGTGCCATGTCCTGACGAGGCCTGCAAAACGGCGAAACCGTCAGGGAAAATCCGCCGACTTTCGGCATTGGATATTCTTCGATACAGATCGAAAATCCGGTACTTGCAGGATCAACATCAATGATCCCCGGCGTGCCCTGTTTCGACCACATCATCGGGCGGATATATAGCTCCGCATCCGGTGCAAACATTTTGCAGCCTTCTTCACAAAGCCCCAAAACCGTGTCCGCATCAACAGGCGAAGCCATTCCCATCACTTCCGCCGAATGAACGATACGTTTGCAGTTCAGATCAAGGTCAGGCCGCACACCCTCAAATTGCCGCGCACCGTCAAACACCTGACTACCCAACCAAGCCGCATGATCCGCCGCCCCGATAATCGGTGTGTTGCCCTGATGCCATTTGCCCTCGTAAAATGTAACAATTTTTCCGCCTAAAGCCATGATGAAATCCTCCAGTATTCATTTGGGGTAACGCTATTTCGCATGTCACTCAAGTCACAACATTACCGACGTGGAAAATAGCCAGATTATTACCCCGACATCTTTCCAACATTATGAAACCGTTAAAAGTTGCACAGATACACGCAATTTATGAAGCCGTGGTTTTGCCCGGCAAATCGTCTGCGGCATGCGATGAGGGTTTGCGAATATCCGGAAACATCGCTGCAAATCCTTTGGCCAGAGGGTTGTCTTTCAGCTTGGCTTTCACGTTTTCAAACTGCATCACGTTATCAATTCGCCGATCCAGAAACGCCCAGGTATCGGTGAAACCCGCGCTGTCATCCCCAAGCCAAAATAGCAAAGTCGTGGAATAAACCGCCGATAACGTGGCGCGTTTGGTGTACCAGTTCACATCTTCGGAATTATCACCCAACGCGTTCCAGATATTATCGGTTGTGGCCCAAAGGGCTTGCGCACCTTCCGCTGCATGTAACGGTAGCGCAAACAGTGCCGCGCCGCGCCGCACCGCCTCTTTTTCACCTGCCACCGCTTCAATACGCAATTGCACCGCTTTGGCGATACGGTCGCGAAAGCGGATAGCGGACATATCGGTTGCCGCCATTGCTTCCAGCATTTTTGCATCCCCCATACGGTGAAATGCCAGAGCCAGATCAACCGCGCCGCGCGGGCAGGCCTGATGCGCAAGGCCGGCATCGACACCCGCATCCACAATCGCTGTCTGCAACGTGATTTCCGACCAACCATCAAACGAGACAATCGGCAAAGCCGCTTTCAGCAATGCCGCACGGGTCTGTTCAATATGATCGATTTCGGTTTTTTCAGGCTTTGTCATAATTACCTACATCAAGGGTTTAGCCGATGCCGTCAAGGGGCCGCAATGCCGCTTGCATCTGTTCCAGACCTTGAGATATTTCATCCTCATCAAAGGCACAAAAACCGCAAAGCAAGCCATCTTTAGCCACGCCGCCGCCGTAATATGCAGCAAGGGAAGGGCAGGTTAGTCCAGCTGCACGCAAGTTTTGTTGCACTTGGATCGCATCAAGCGGGGTTACAAAATGCAGTGCCACCGACATACCCGCCCCGTGATCTTGAAACCTTAGCATTCCATCGAAATGTTCCCGAACCCCTGCCAGAAACGCGTCGCGCCGCCGGCGATAAAGTCGGCGCATTTTGCGCACATGGCGATAAAAAGCACCATCTTCCATGAACCGCGCCAACACACGTTGCGGCATGGTTGACGCTCGCACGCCCCTTTGGCGCAACACATCATGCATCGGTGCAATCAGACGCTCGGGGAGCACCAGATAACCAATGCGCAAGCCGCTGGAAAACACCTTGGAAAAACTTCCCAGATAGATCACCTTTTGCTGGCGATCCATTGCCATCAAGGCGGGAACCGGTCTACCCGTATAGCGAAATTCACTGTCATAATCATCCTCGATCAACCAGTTAGCCGCAGCCAGATGTGCCTGTCTGCGGGCAATCGGCATGGTGCCGCCAAGGGGATATTGGCACGATGGGGTGATCACCGACATCGTGACGTCACGGCTTGGCAGGCAAGCGCCCTGCCCGTCAACCGCCAGCCAATGCGGGCGATGCCCCAAAGTTTTACAAACACGCGCCAGCATCGGATAGCCTGGATTTTCCAGACCCACCCATGCGTTTGGCGGTGCAACCGTTTGCAACACCAGCTCCAGCGCATCACCGGATCCCGCAGTGATAACCACCTGATTTGCAGAAACAACATACCCGCGCCAATCGCGCAGGTGTGCCGCAATAGCAGAGCGTAGCGGCCAATCACCGAAACCGTCAGACAATTCGGACAGACCCTCAGGTTCCGCACGCGCCACCCGCCCGACATATTGTGCCCATAACGCATGAGGAAAGGCGCGCATGTCGGGGGCGCCATGGGAAAACGGGCGTACGGGGTTGGCTGCCGGGGCTTTGGCATAATGCGGCGTGGCCGGCGGCAACCACTCTTGCGCGGTTGCGCCAATGTCGGTGGCAAACACGCCAGCACCACGCCGCGACCGCGCATAGCCTTCGGCGATCAGCTGATCATAAGCGGCCAGAACCGTGCCGCGCGACACCCCGATTTCACCTCCATAAACACGACTGGCAGGCAGTTGTGTACCGGCTTTGATCTGGCCTTTTTGGATGCCCAAGCTAAGCGCATCATAAAGCTGTTGAAACAAGGGTTTCGTGGCTTTTGCATCCATATCCACGGATAGAAATGTGGCGTGTGACATTAATTGGCCCAGTCAGATTATTATAAATTGGATATTTAAGCTAAACCAAAATAGATGCAAGTTGCGCTGGAATGAATTCGGAGAAAACCATGACCCTTAAAACCGAGCGCACCCGCGTGAAACGCAGCCATGAGCGGGGGATTTATGATCGTGCGCAAATTGATGCTGTTCTGGATGCCCTGCCTTTTTGCCACATCGGGTATCTGCGCGATGGCGCACCCTTTGTTATACCCACCTTGCAATGGCGCGAAGAGGATTATGTTTATTGGCACGGTTCCAGTGCCAGCACGGCGATTCGCGGATCGCGGGCAAACCCCGTTTGCCTGACGGTTTCTGCAATGGATGGTGTGGTGTTGGCACGTTCCGGTTTTCATCATTCGGTGAATTACCGCTCGGTTATGTTGTTGGGAGAGCCTGAGGCCGTTACTGACCCAGATCAAAAGACCACAGCCCTAAAGGCAATGTTTGATGCCTATATGCCTGGTCGGTGGGATGCTTTACGCCCGATAACAGCGAAAGAATTAAAAGGGACAGGTGTGTTGAGGTTGAAGATCACTGAAGGGTCTTGTAAAATTCGTGATGGCGGCCCCATAGATGATGATGAGGATTACAGCCTGCCGATTTGGGCCGGCGTCGTTCCGGTGGAAACCCGCCTGATGCCCGCCATTCCCGACCCGCGTAATCTGCCCGATGTGAAGATGCCGGATCATATCACGGATATTAAAATGGGCCAATCAGTGATCTAGACAAAGTCGCGAACCCCTGCTATAGGGCGCATTCCTGCAATTCTGCAAACTCTAACCCTAGAAAGGTGGTGTAACCACATGCAGGTATCAGTACGCGACAACAATGTTGATCAAGCACTTCGTGCTTTGAAAAAGAAATTGCAACGCGAAGGCGTATTTCGTGAAATGAAGCTTCGGCAGCATTACGAAAAACCTTCGATCAAACGTGCCCGTGAAAAGGCTGAAGCAATTCGTCGTGCGCGCAAACTGGCTCGTAAAAAAGCCCAGCGTGAAGGTCTGCTTTAAGCGGCCCGAACTTATATATCGGATATGGGCCTGAGCCTTCGTCTTATATTAACCCCCGCAGGTTTGGCCTTCGGGGGTTTGTTGTTCTGGGTTAACCCCTAGTTTTTGCCCACGTCATTTTCATAATAGCTCGTGGTCACAACCCCATCCAATTCAGCAAAATGCTTCATTAGCTTTTCCGGAAAATAGGTGGATTTGATACCCTCAAAGCCCGGCAGTTTATGCAAAATCGCGATTGTGTTGATCGAACAAGTGGCATCTTTTGCCCGCCCCTGAACGATAGATGCGGCAATCGCCTGATTGGCAACTTCCAAAGAAACCGGAATTTTTTCCGATACCACATGATGCGTGCTGCGTGCATGAAACGATTTATAAAGTTTCATCATCTGCGGGGTAAGACCGTAAACCACATCATGGCGCTCGGGGGCTTGGGAGTGTTTCCAGCGTCCTGCAGGGTCATACATCACAGTTTGTGATCCGTTAATCAGCAAGGACGAATGGCCGCCCCGACCATTTTTATTGTTTACCATGGTCAGCAATGTCAGCGATGGCGCTTCAGTGCTGACATAGGCATATTTTTTAATAGAATTCTCGGATGCAAATTGGTCCTGTGTGCCATAGCCGCAGGCCGAGATGAAAAATGCCACGTATAACAGCGCAGCCGAACGCAACAGTTTCATGAATTATCCCCCGAAAAAGTTATAAATTTACGAACTAAAAAGTGCCAAGAATATCAAAACTGCAATGCTGACGGATGCAACACGGATACCCCACCGGATAAGCCCTTGAAAAGTTGCCTCTTGCGCGTCTATATTCATTTCGCCGTGTACATATTTAGCCATCGATTGATCCTCTTGAATGTCGTTTGCGGTGTATATTTCATAATTTGGCGGATTTGCAAAGTCATGTTATTAAATTGCCCCCCAGAACACACGTTTTTTATCTTCACTGTTGTTTTAGAAGCTTTGCCACATCCAAATACCGTCTTTAGTCGCCGTTCTGGTTACCTTGCCGCATTTTAGCAAATGGTTCAAATGGGCCATCGCCTCAACCATGGCAAGCCCGTAATTCCCACCCACGATCTTGCGTTTGAACAGCAGCGGAAAACAATCCACAGCCGTTTTCGGCGTTTTCAAAAACTCTTCCAGCCGCGCCAGCCCGCTGTGGTGGTTCTCGATCAATTGGTTCAACCGTGTCGGCAGCCCCTTAAAGGGCAGTTTATGACCCGGGAAAACCAGATGATCCTCGGTGGCATAATTCGCCAGCCGGGTGCAACTTTCCAACCACTCGGCCAAAGGATCGGCATCCGGTTCCGTGGCATAAACCCCGATATTGGACGAAATCCCCGGCAGGATTTGATCCCCCGCCAACACAAGCGGCTCTTCATTGCACCAAAGCGTTGCATGCGCGGGGGCATGACCGTTACCGATATGCACCGTCCATGTCCTACCGCCGATGCTTAGAACATCATCTTGGCAAATACGGGTAAAGCCAAGTGGCATGTGGTGGACCGTGCTCGCATAATTAAACGGTCTACCCTTCAGACGTTCCTCAAAAAGTGCTTTATCCATACCGGTCGATTTATAGAATGCAACCAGTTCATCAGGCCATGTGTCCTGAACATCCAAAACCATCATCCGCGCATAAAGCCACGCAGTACGGGTCGAAATCAGTTCGACCCCGTGGTATTTCTGGAACCAGCCTACATTACCGATATGATCCGGATGATGGTGCGTCATCAGCACTTTTTTCACTGGCTTGCCGCCCAATGGCCCTGCCAGCAAATCCTGCCACAGTTTCACCCCGCGTTTGGAATGATAGCCGGTATCGATAATCACCCAGCCATCACCATCATCCAGCGCATAGACATTCACATGATCAAGCGCCATGGGCAGCGGCAGGCGAATCCACAAAATGCCTTTCGCCACCTCGATGGCCGTGCCTTCTTCGGGCGGCTCCGGAAACGGAAAGCTGATATTTCCTGAAAATTTAGTCATCATGTCACTTTCCCGATTGGAACAGAGTCTTTGCATCCCGGTTTGTGTCGGTTAAAGACAAACCAACTTCAATACGGGACTTAACCTTAGATGGCGGGTTTGAAAACAGAAATTCTTTCGGGTGACAAAATCGGCATCGAAAAAGCCGCCCGTATCATAAAGGCAGGCGGTTTGGTCGCTTTCCCGACCGAAACGGTTTACGGGCTTGGCGCGGACGCGCAAAATGGCATTGCCATTGCCAAAGTTTATGCCGCCAAGGGACGCCCCGCTTTCAACCCGCTGATTGTACATGTGGCAAATTTGCAGCAGGCCAAGCGCTTTGCCAAGATTGACGCCACCGCGCTGAAACTGGCCGCAGCCTTCTGGCCCGGCCCGCTTAGTCTGGTTGTGCCCCTTAAACCCGGCCACGGCCTGTCTGATCTGGTAACCGCAGGTTTGGATACGGTTGCAATCCGTGTACCAAAACACCCAGCAGCACAAGCGTTACTAACCGCTTTTGGCGGCCCGATTGCGGCACCGTCTGCCAATCCTTCGGGGCGTATCAGCCCGACCAGAGCCACCCATGTAAAAGCCGACATGTCCGGAAAAATCGACGCCATCTTAGAAAGCACACCCTGCTTTGTCGGCGTCGAATCCAGTATTGTGAAAATTCAGGGTACTCAAGTTTCCTTGTTGCGTGCAGGCGGTGTTTCCCTTGAACAGATCAGGCAGGTTTTGGGGCGGGACATCGCCCTGCCCAAAGATCCGAAAACGCCGCAATCGCCAGGGCAATTACTTTCCCATTACGCCCCCAACGCAAATGTGCGGTTGAATGCAACGACGCTAGAAGAGCCCGAAATTCTGTTAGGCTTTGGCCCCGATATTCCCGAAGCAACCCTAAATCTTTCAGCTATAGGAGATATCACGGAAGCGGCGGCAAACCTGTTTTCCTATCTGCGCGAGATGGATCATATAGCCGCCAACAGTGGCGCAAAAACAATCGCCATTTCGCCAATTCCGATGTCAGGTCTGGGTCTGGCCATTAACGACCGTCTGAAACGCGCGGCGGCACCTCGGGATTAAGCCGAGCCACCAGTGGCTGACAACAGCCGCGGATCAATGCCAAGGCTTTCTATCGCCCCGTTCCATTTTGCCTCATTTTCTGCGGAAAATATCAGCGCGGCATCCGCATCACATGTCAACCAGCCATTAGCGCGTATTTCGTCCTCAAGCTGGCCCGGCCCCCAACCTGCGTAACCCAAAGCCAACAGACATGAATTCGGGCCATTACCATGCGAAATATCTTCCAGAATATCCAAAGTCGCGGTCATGCCGAACTCGTCATTCACCTGCAAGGTCGAATCCTCGCTACTGTAATCTTTCGAATGCAATACAAAGCCGCGCCCATGTTCAACAGGCCCGCCGAAATGTACTTTGATCGGGCGAAACGAACCAGTCTGGGTTATATCCAACTGCTCCAGAAGGTCGGAAAATTGCAAATCAGCCGCTGGCTTGTTCACGATCAACCCCATCGCCCCGTCCTCGGAATGGGCGCAAATATATATCAGTGATTTATCAAACCTCTGATCCCCCATGCCCGGCATGGCGATCAAAAGTTTTCCGTCCAGATGCGGTAGTTTTGCGTGTTTATCCATAGGCCAAGGATGCGGCACATTCGCGGAACACACAAGGGGGCTAATGTTCAAATAACAAACATTCGCTAAAATGTGATTTTCACTTCGGAAATATGTCTATAGGATAAGGATTCTAATTATGGTGGATAGGTAGTGTTAAGACACATCACAAAGCTCGGTTGCGTCTTGCTGGCATTTGCAGCCCCCGTTAAGGCACTGGAAAACCCTGTGCCTGAGGGGGTTAATGTTATCGAACTATTACCCGGCTGGCGCACCGCTTCGGGCAACCAAATGGCGGCACTGCATATTTCGCTGAAACATGGCTGGAAAACCTATTGGCGCGCACCGGGCGGCATTGGCATCCCGCCCACATTTAACTGGGATGGGTCAAGCAATATGGCCTCGGCTAAAATCCACTGGCCCGCACCTAAAATCTACACAAAAGACGGCATTTCCACCATCGGCTACAAAGGCGAGTTCATTTTGCCGATCGAGTTTCAACCGATTACAGCAGGTCAGCCGATAGCGATAAAATCCATGATCGAATTCGGGGTTTGCAGTGATGTCTGTATGCCCGTGACCGCCCGTATTCAGGCCAATTTAATGGCAGACGGCAGTGCTAACCGCACTATAATAAACAAAGCCCTAGCCGCCCAGCCGCGCTCGGCTGAAGTTGGCGGCGTGCAGGCGGTTTATTGCACGATAAAATCCAACAAAGACGGGTTGAATATCACCGCCAACATCCTGTTCGATACCAATGCCCCACTAATAAAACTGGCGGTGATCGAATACCCCCAACCGAATACATGGATTGAACAAACCGATCTGCAAACGACGGGAAAATCCATAAAAGCCAAAGCCGAGCTGATCTCTTACACTGATGTGCCGCTAATCGTGGTTCAAGACAAATTGCGCTTAACGCTTATCGGGGACACTGGCGCGATAGATCTTCGGGGCTGTCCTGCCCCGAAATAGGGTGATACCCATCAGAGCAATGAAAGCCACAGCTATAATCAGCAGCATCCCGACCAGAACAGCCAACAACGTGACCATGACAGGCGCACTTATAGCCATGCCTGAAATCCGGGACGGTAGACTGTCGGCAATCCAGGGGGCCACGTTCTGCATGACCAGCAGATAGCCCGGGCCGGCGATCAGAAACATTACCGACAACATAGTTGCCATAATAAATACGCTGCGCAATTTTCCGGGCATCTTTTTACCCAGCAAAATACGCCGCAACGTATTGAACATAGTAGAAATATCATTTTGCACCACAACCAGTGACGGCACGACCAACAAGACCAAAACCAGCCCGAAGCCCAACCCGTAACACAAGGTTATTATCGTGGGCTTCAGAAACAATGCTTGACGAGAGGTCTCGAACAACAGCGGCACCAAGCCCAGAACCGTGGTTAGCGTCGTCAGCAAAACCGGGCGTAACCGATCCTTTGTTGCATCTACTATTGCAGGGAAAAGCCCGCGCTTTTGCGCATATTCGTCAATCGTCGACACCAGAACAATCGAATCGTTGATGATAATCCCGCTCATACCCAACAGGCCAACGACCGAAAACATCGACAAGGGCACGTTCCAGACGTAATGCCCGTAAATCGTACCCACCAGACCGAATGGAATCACCGACATCACCACAATAGGCCGCGTCCAGCTTGCAAAAATCCATGTCAGCGCCAGATAAATACCCAACAGACACAGCAAGAAGCCCTTGAACGCATCTGTCAGAAAATCCCTTTCCTGCTTTGCAAGCCCTTCCAACCGCCATTCGACCCCGATTTCAGACGCAATTTTTGGCAAAATTTCACTGCGAAGTATTTCAACGATCTTTTTGGCGCGGGACGGGTTATCTTCCGAAATATCCCCCGTCACCGATACCACCCGAATACCGTTTTCGCGGCGCACTACCGAAAACCCGGCTTTGGTCGTAATCGTCACGATATCGGACAGGGGCACATATTTCCCCAACGGGCTGCGCATTTGCGTGCGATCCAGAAAATTCGCCGTCAACTCATCTTCATCCAGACGTACAGTCACATCCGATGTGCGTGCACCCGACGGAAATGTAGCGGCAGTAATCCCGTTCAAACGATCGCGCAATTCGCGCCCGATCCCGTCAATGGTAAAGCCCAAGGCCTGACCTTGGGGGGTCAGTTCCAGAACCATCTCCTCTTTGTCATAAGCCAAGGTATCTTCCAATGCAGATACTTCGGGAAATTGGGCCGCTTGTGTTTTTAGTGCCTCGGCGGCAGCTTTCAACACATTTGTATCGGCCCCGTAAAACTGCACATCCAGCGCATCCCCGCCCGGGCCGGAACGCCAACTGCGAAAGCTGATGGTTTCCAGTTGCGGTAGATGGTGTACAACCTGCTGCAACCGCCGCAAGAAATCTGTCGACGTGTAGGGTCTGAAATCCGCATCGATCAGGTCAACCGCAACCGATCCCAGCAAATCCTTGTTCTTCAGTTCAGACCCCGCAAGCCCGCGCCCGGTATTACCACCAACTTGCGCCACCACATATTTCACCGGGTTGACCCCATATTTATCCTCATATGTCTTTGCCGTTTCCCGCACCGCACGCTGCAATTCATGCACCATTTTTAGCGTGTCTGAACGATCCGCCCCCGGCAACATCGCGACATTGCCCGAAATTGACCCCCGCTCGGGCGCATTGAAAAACCGCCACGTCACATCACCCTTGATAAACAAGGCAACTTGTGATGCTAAAATCAGACATGCCAAGGCCAGAACCGGGTAACGAAACACCAAAACCCAGCGCATAAAGCGCGTGAAAATCACTTTACGAAACCAGTTGAAACCGCGATTGAACCAGCCGCTCGGGCGGTCATACCATTTATCCGCTGTTACCCCGATGGAATGGCTCATGTGATTGGGCAGAATGATAAAACATTCCAGCAAAGAGGCCAGTAATACGATGATCACTGTCAGCGGTATATCGATGATAAGCGAGCCAAAATGCCCACCAACAAAAGTCAAACCCCAAAACGCCAGAACCGTTGTCACAGTCGAGGCAATCACCGGCGCCGCCATCCGCCTTGCGGCATTTTCCGACGCTTCAATCGGGCCTTCACCTAAAATCCGCGCCCGAAAATCCGCGTGTTCCCCCACAACGATGGCATCATCCACAACAATGCCAAGACAGATAATCAGGCCAAACAGCGACACCATATTGATGGTCATGCCAAACAGGTACATCACCCCGATAGCCGCAAACATCGCAGCCGGAATGCCCGCTGCCACCCAAAAAGCGGTGCGCGCATTCAAGAATATGAACAACAGCAAAACAACCAGAGCAAGCCCCATAATGCCGTTGTCAAACAGCACGCTCAGACGGTCGGATATAGCCTGTGCGCGCGTGCGGATCAGATCAATCGTAACCCCCGACGGCAGGGTCGGTTGCATCTTGTCTGCAACCTTTTGCACAATTGCCTGCATCTCTATAGCATCACCCTGATCAGCACGGTCAACACGGATCGAAACTGCCGGTTGATCACCTACATAATAGGCCCGTCCATTGTCGCTGCCCAAGGTTTCGACCTTCGCCACATCCGAAACATGAAGTTTCGAGCCATTTGGGTTGGATTTCACCACCAGCGTTTGAATGTCTTCGGCGGTACGTTTTTCGACACCGGTTTTAACCCGCGCGCGGCCGCCCGCCACATCCCCCGCCGGGTCGGTATTCGCTTCACCAGCAATCACGTTGGCAATTTGACGCAATGTCACGCCATACTGGATCAGTGACATTTCGGGGGCCGAAACCACTATTTCGGGGGCGGCAACGCCGCGAATAGTGGTGCGCGTCACACCTTCGCGAAACAATCGCGCAACAAACTCATCGGCAAACCGGCCCAATTGCTCTGGTGAAACAGGCCCGGTAATAACCACATCCGTCACCCGGTCACGCCACACACCACGCCGCACAACAGGATCATCTATGCCGTCGGGTAAATCCGTAACACTGTCTACCGCCGCTTTGACATCATCTTGTGCCCGCGCCATGTCCCAGCCCGGCTGAAACTCCAACAAGATCGTCGCACGGCCCTGATTGGCTGTGGACGCACTGCTATCAACCCCTTCGACACTCAGCAATGCCGGCTCCAGCAGGGCAACAACACCGTTGTCAATTTCCTCTGGCCCGGCCCCGTCCCATATTACCGAGACAGTAACGCTGTTTATGATCACATCGGGAAAGAATTGCGCTCTGATCTTGGTCGACGCCGCCACCCCGACCACCAGCATAATCACCAGCAACAGGTTCGCCGCCGTCCCGTGACGGGTGAAATACGACAACGCCCCACCTGCGGATTTCGACAATTGGCGCATCGCTACAGGCTACCCCTCTGTTTTGGGCAAAGGTTTTGATTGCATTATTGCCCCGCCGTTCGGACGCACCTTGACCTTGATACCCACACCCAGTTGCGGTGCGCGTTCCAAAACCACTTCGCGACCCGCCAAATTGCCAAGCGCAATAATAATCTGATTGCCTTGTTTGCGCAAAATTTTGACTTTTTTGGCTTCCAACCTGTCACCCTTACCCAAAATCAGCACTTCCCCCATAGCCGAGGCCGCCGTGGCAGGCAGTACGGCAACATTCTCTAGGGCGGGTTCTTGCAGCAGGATCGAAACAAAATCACCCGGACGGGCATTGATCGCTTTTACAGGATCAAGCAAGGCATAAAGCTCGCGCCCCGTTTGGCCCACACCAACAGCCGCATTCACACGATCAACCATGGCCGTGATCTGATCTTTCTGTCCGCCAAATGTTACGCTCACTTTAGTATGTGTATAATTTTTATCAGCACCAGTAAGCCGCAAAAACTCTGCGTTCGACACCCGAAAAGCCACTTCCAAAGCAGTCGGATCAATCAATCTTGCAAGCCGTTCATTGGCATTCACCAGCCCACCCAAATCCCCCGTTACATCGCTAAGAACCCCGTCAAACTTGGCATATTGGGATGTTTCCGCCAGAATACGTCTGGCTTCTGTGGCATTGATCTGACTGCGCGCCAAAGCGATCTTGGCGCGATTGATACGGAACTTGGCATTGGCCAATGCCTGACGCTTAACAAGGGCTGCCTGATCTGCGGCGGATGCGGCAAGGGCGGCGGTTTCCTGTGCAGTTTCGGTGCCGACCCCGCGTTTACGCAAAGATTTTTGACGCTCCAAAACCTGCACCCGCAAATCGTATTGGTGTTGCGCTGCACGCAATTCATCCTCGCTAATCCCCAAGGCTTCCTGTGCTTCACTAAGCTCGGCCTTGGCATCCTCAAGAGCCGTTGTCGCCAACGCGGCTTTGGCCTTTGCCGTTGCCGGATCGGTTTGAAACAGCAACTCTCCTTTATGTACCACACCACCTTCACGAAAACTGTCTGCCATTTGCACCAATGTGCCACTTGATGCGGCGCGCAATTCCAATGTCCGCCCGCTAACCACTTCACCGAAGGTTTCGATCATCGGTGTGGTACGTGTCGGCACCAGCTTCTTGACATTCACCACAAAAATACGTTCATGCCCGCCCGCACCAGCATGCTTTTGCGAACCGCTGTCGCTGAGCGCAGACATCACCACCGTCACCACTGCCAGCAACAGTGCCGCCGTCAATCCGGCAAGAAACAGGCCCAAAAGACCCCGGGTCATGGATTTCATTCTATCCTCGGCATATCATCGAAGTTATACGCTTTTAACCTAACATTCCGCCAATATCCGACAAATGATTTTTTCGTCATCCGCCGAATTTGCCAAAGAAATATGGCAACACGCGTTTTATTATCGTTATTATCGGCGAACTCACCGCTTGTGTTCTTCCAGTCGTGGCATCATTTCCACGAAATTGCACGGCATATGGCGGTAATCAAGCTGATGCTGCAAAATCTCGTCCCAACCGTCTTTGCAAGCCCCGGGGCTACCCGGCAAAGCAAACAGATAGGTGCCATGGGCCACGCCAGCACAAGCCCGCGATT
>CAZMMG010000022.1:0-15476 GCA_964567355.1 uncultured Neptunicoccus sp. | reverse complement strand
CCTGCGCGCTTAATGCGGCCAGTTTTCTGGGTCACATGCGGGGCGACGGCCTCGGTGGTAGCTTATTTTATAAGCTACGGCGTTTGGCATGATAGTGCGCCCATCAGCGACACGATTTGGACTTTTCTGGCCATTCTTCTAGCTGTAATTTTAGCGGCAAATGCCGTGATCATGCTGCGTTCGCGCCTGCCCGAACGACTGGCCGCATCTGATCTTTTGTTTGCGGGCATGTTGATCGCCACCGCGTTCGCCGCCTATATGACCCTGCAAACCGAATATCTGGCCCATGTTTCCGCCCTGTTGTCGCTGGCGGCCCTAACTCTTGTGATCCGTTTCAAATACCGTTGGACCGGCTATCTGATCTGGGCCTTTGTTGCGGGCGCAACCAGCCTTGTGGTGTTTGATCTGTTCCCCGATTATTCCCTGTCAGAACCAGTTTTACTGGTTATAGCAGTCTTTGGCGTGGTCGCGGGGCTGTTCGGACTTGGTACTTGGATGGCACGCGGGGCTGGCCTGTTCAACCGCGTGGTGCTTTATGAAACCGCCGGTCTTTTGACCGTTGCCTTGCTGGTTTGCGCCTTGATTGCACGCATCGCCTCGGGCGGGCGTTGGGAATTCGATTATATGGTGCTGGGCCTTTATGCCACCGTCTGGATTATGATGGCCGGCGTGCAATTCCGCCGCATGGCCGCGATCACTGACAGGTTGGTTAAAATCCGCTGTTATCTAGGCTATGGTTACGGCGGTCTGGGCCTTTTTGCGCTCGGGATAAGCATCATCCGCTCGCCGCTTTTCACCAGCAAAATCACCGGCCTGTTCCCCGTCGATACGGTCATGGCGGCCTATGCTTTGCCCACAATCGTAGCCTACCTGCTTTACCGTTTCAAACTGCTGCCCGGTTTCATCAGTCATAAAATAGCCCTGTGGTCTGCCGCCATCATGGGCATTTTCATCACCGTGCAAGAGTTGCGCCACTTCTGGCACGGGCCTGACGTCGAAATCGGGCGCGGCACGGTTGAGGGCGAACTATACAGTTACACCGTAATCCTGCTGGCGGCGACCGTGTTCTTTGTGGTCATGGCACTGAGCCGCAAAAACCCCTATTTGCGTAAAATCGGCCTTGGCCTGGCAGCAATTACAGCAGCCAAAGTCTTTCTGTGGGACACATCTGGCATGCAGGGCTTAACCCGTGCCACGGTATTTATCGCTTTGGGGCTGACTTTGGCAGGCATCGGTTGGCTATTGCAGGTCTATGCCACACGCAGCGATGCGGATAATCAACCCGCCGATAAAGCCCCGTAATCCGATGAAAAAGGGGCCGCGCAGGCCCCTTTCAAATTCATATTAAAGCGAACACCCTAAATCGTGCGTTCAACCATAATCCTCTTGATCTCGGCAATCGCCTTGGCAGGGTTCAGCCCTTTGGGGCAGGTTTGGGCACAGTTCATGATGGTGTGGCAACGGTACAGCTTGAACGGGTCTTGCAAATCGTCCAGACGCTCGCCCGTGGCCTCATCACGGCTGTCGATAATCCAGCGGTAGGCGTGCAACAATGCCGCCGGCCCCAAGTAGCGATCACTGTTCCACCAATAGGACGGGCAGGATGTGGAACATGATGCGCACATCACACATTCATACAAACCGTCCAGTTTTTTGCGGTCTTCAATCGACTGCTTCCATTCCTTGGCAGGGCGGTTGGTTTTGGTTTCCAGCCACGGCATGATACTTGCGTGCTGGGTGTAGAAATGGGTCAGGTCAGGGATCAGATCCTTGACCACCGGCATATGCGGCAGCGGATAAATCTTCACGTCGCCCTTAACCTCGTCCATGCCGTAAATACAGGCCAGCGTGTTGATGCCGTCGATGTTCATCGCACAAGAACCGCAAATGCCTTCACGGCACGAGCGGCGGAAAGTCAGGGTCGGGTCGATCTCGTTTTTGATCTTGATCAGCGCATCCAGCATCATCGGGCCGCATGTGTCCAGATCAACAAAATAGGTGTCTACACGGGGGTTTTCACCAGTGTCGGGGTTAAAGCGGTAAATCTTGAACTTACGCAGGTTGGTGGCACCCTCGGGCTTGGGCCAGGTTTTCCCCACGGTCATACGCGAGTTTTTTGGAAGGCTGAATTCTACCATTTTCTTTGTCCTTTGCCTTGTGCCGTTACAATTTCAACGGCTGGGTCGGTTTTACGCCAGATTTGGCGACAACACATTTCTCATAAACGTCATTGGGGTCGGTGCCTTTTAGGTAATCCGCTGACAGGCCGACATTGATGCCACCCGTAACATGGGTGCCGTAACCGCCGGTGCCAATACCAAGGCCAACCGAGATGTCGGGCTTTACAGCAGAGCGCGCCCGCAAGGTGCATTCCGCCATGGCCCGTTCAACCGAAACCGGCAACGCCTTGGTGCAGGCAACCAAACCGGTTACCGCCATCAAAGCCAAATATGCACCATCTGCGAATTGCATTAATAGACCCGTACTTTCGGGACGATTTTTTTCAAATCAATGCCGCCATCGGCTTGTTTTGTCAGCGGGTCTTTGTGCACATCGCGGTAGCGCAATTTAACCTTGCCCTTGACATCCACAGTTGCCAGCGTGTGTTTACGCCATTTCTTGTCATCGCGGTCGGGGAAATCCTCATGCGCGTGTGCGCCGCGACTTTCCTTGCGCGCTTCGGCCCCGAAAATGATCGTCGAGGCATTGGCCATCAGGTTTTCCAATTCCAGCGTTTCCATCAGATCGGAATTCCAGACCAGTGATTTATCGGTCACTTTAAGATCGCGCATATCGCCCCAAACGGCAGTGATTTCAGCACAGCCCTGTTTCAATGATGCACTGGTACGGAACACGGCAGCATTATCCTGCATCGCATGTTGCATTTTCAGTCGCACGTCCGCAGTCGGTTGTTTACCATCCGCATTACGCACCCCGTCAAAGCGTGCCATGATCTTATCAACCTGTTTGGCCGATGCTTTTGGTGTGGCATCTTCGGCATCAAGAACCTTGCCAGCCCTAATCGAGGTCGCACGCCCCAACACCAGCAAATCCAGTAATGAATTCGTCCCCAAACGGTTTGCCCCGTGAAGTGATGCGGACGCTGCTTCGCCGCAGGCCATCAGACCGGGCACAACCGCATCGTGATTATCCTCGGTCGGGTTCAGCACCTCGCCCCAAAGATTGGTCGGAATACCGCCCATATTATAGTGACAGGTCGGCAGAACCGGGATCGGTTCCTTAGTCACATCGACGCCGCAGAAAATCCGGACACTTTCCGAAATCCCTGGCAAGCGTTCATGCAAAGTATCAGCCGGCAAATGGCTAAGGTTCAAATTGATGTGATCCTTGCGTGCGCCAACACCGCGGCCTTCGCGGATTTCCATGGTCATGCAACGGCTGACCACATCGCGTGACGCCAAATCCTTATAGGTCGGCGCGTAACGTTCCATAAACCGCTCGCCTTCCGAATTGGTCAGATAGCCACCTTCGCCGCGTGCGCCTTCGGTGATCAATGGCCCGACACCGTAGATACCGGTGGGGTGGAATTGGACAAACTCCATATCCTGCATAGGTAGCCCTGCACGGGTCACCAGACCGGCACCGTCACCAGTGCATGTATGTGCGGACGTAGCCGAGAAATAAGCCCGCCCTGCGCCACCAGTGGCCAGAACAACCATTTTGGCATTGAACACATGCATGGTGCCATCGTCCAGCTTCCACGCCACAACGCCCTGACATTCACCGTCATCGGACATAATCAGATCAAGCGCAAAATACTCGATATAGAATTCCGCGTTGTTTTTCAGGGATTGGCCGTAAAGCGTGTGCAACATCGCGTGGCCGGTCCGGTCGGCCGCGGCACAAGCGCGAGATGTGGGCGGGCCTTCGCCGAATTCTGTGGTGTGGCCACCGAATGGGCGCTGGTAAATCTTGCCGTCCTCGGTGCGCGAGAACGGCATGCCGTAATGTTCTAACTCATAAACCGCGCGCGGGGCTTCGCGGGTGACATATTCGATGGTGTCATTGTCGCCCAACCAGTCCGACCCTTTGATGGTGTCGTACATATGCCATTGCCAGTTGTCCGGCCCCATATTGGCAAGCGAGGCCGCAACCCCGCCTTGGGCTGCAACCGTGTGGCTGCGCGTCGGAAAAACCTTGGTCACACAAGCGGTTTTCAACCCCTGTTCAGCCATGCCCAATGTGGCGCGCAAACCAGCACCGCCAGCCCCCACAACAACAACATCATAATCGTGTTCAATATATTCGTAAGCAGTCATTTTAGTCTCCGATCAGGCGCCAAAGGCGATTTTGGCAACCGCAAATGCGCCCGCAAACCCCATGCCAAGGCACAGCAGTCTTGTTGAAACCAGCAAGATCACCAAACAGGTCTTGCCATGTACATAATCCACAATCACCTCTTGCAGGCCACCGGCCAGATGGATGAAAGTTATCAGGATAAATAATATCGTAGTGATCGCGGCGAACGGGTGTTGAAACGCTGCCAGCACATCCTCGCGCGGGCCACCGATCAACGGTGTCACGATCCATAAAAAGCCCAATGCCAACGGCACAAGTGCCACCGAAGACAAACGGCCAGCCCACCATTCGCGGGTGCCGATCTTGGCAGAGCCCAGCCCCAGAACCCGGTTCATATCTGTTTTATAATCCATCTGATCGTCCCTTTAATATACAGCAAGGCAAATGATACTTGCCGCCGTTAAACCCAGACTGAGAACCACAATGGCCCATCCCCAGAAATTCACCGATTCCAACTCATATCCGATGCCGAAATCCATAATTAGGTGACGCAGCCCGCCAAGCAAGTGAAACCACAAGGCCCAGAGTGAGCCGAACAGCACCAAAAGACCGATCCATGAAGTTAGAACCCCGTTCACGAAATCATAGTAAGATGCAGATGTTGCCGCCGCCAACAACCACCAAACCACCAGAACCGCCGCCAGCGACATTGCAACGCCGGTAATGCGGTTTATGATGGATGTGACCATGTTAATTTGCGGGCGATAAACACTTAAATGGGGTGACAGCGGGCGCTTGCCCCGGGTAACATCAGCCATTGGTATCCCTCTCATTAATATTCAATGCTGTGGTTTTGTTATACCTAAACTTTGCGAAGTGACAGGGGCTAGAAAATAAATTTTGGTATTTTTGACCTCTAAAATGCCGCAGGCGGGCATTTTTACACAAGTTTTGTGATCACATTCTTTAATTTCATGATCATATTTCCTAAGGGGACAGTTGCGCCGCCAAATGTCCGGCGAATTCGCTGCACATGATAATTGCCGTCTCTTGTGATACATAAAAAGCGTTTATTTCGCCGCAGTCTTCCACCCGCACGGTAAGGTCTCGCGAAATATCCAACCATGTGCTCAACTGCGCAACTTCTTCATGAACGGTTTCCACCAGCAATGTAACCGCCGGTGAATTGTCCGTGCTGGCATCGATAAAACTTATACGGTCGGTTGTTTTATCTTCATTGGTTACCTTGTCCAGAATTGGCCCCCAACTGTCATCTGCCAACGCGCGTTCATCTTCACACTGCACAGCGCGGTCTTCGGGAAGATCCAGACTTTCAGCGAAATCCTGCCGCACACTGACGTCGCCGCCATAAAACAAGCATACGGTATTGAAAAACCGCTGCTGATCCGATCCATGCACATCCCAGAATGCTGGTGCTTCACCCTGATCTGCCTGCTGTTGCGCATCACTTTCAAAGGTAAATGCCATATCATAGGCAATGCTTTCAGCTTCAGACGGCTTAAACTCATAATCAACCATAAGTATGGATAGGACGTCTGCAGCATCCTCTTCCTGACCTAAAATTGGCACTTGCAGAATATCGATCAGTGCATGGCCTAGCTCATGGTAAAAAATACCGATAGTGTTGGCTGAAACATAGTCTTGCTGCTCATCGGACAACTCCGCCGCCTGTAGCATTGCGCTGCTACTTAGAAACACAGCAATACATGTGGTAATAGGTTTTTTCATATTTTACAGCTGCCCCAAAACCACATCCCGCGAATATTCCCCGTCCGCGTCCTTCACCACCGCTTGCGCACAGCGCATTTTGCCCGCGCCCGCATCATATGCGTAAGCCGGGCTGCCGTGCAGTTCCCAACCGTTGGACAGAGCTTGCGTTACACGGTGGCAAAATTCGGATGTGTCGTCTTCGGTGATTAAGCGGTAGGCCTTCATGGGTATGTCCCCAAAAACGGATTATAGCCCAACCAGATGTGAATACCAGCAATCACCGCAAACAGCACCGCCGCGATAACCAGCAAGCGTATATCCCCCGAAACCGGCCCCGCTTTGGGACGCTTCCAGACCCCTTCATTGCGGTTGATCAGAATTCTGCTGGCAAAGGCCCAAATGCCTAGACCACCAAACAAAATGATCGAGGCCATATCGCCGTTGACCAGCAAATGTGCCACCGCCCAAACCGTCACACCCGTCAACATCGGGTGGCGAAACCATGTACGCATATGCCCCTTGGACTTGCCCATACCCAATGAAATCACCGCTAACAGCATCAGCAAGTTATTCAAATGCCCAGCCCCTTTGAAAGGCGTATAGACCACCACCATATCAGAACCTTTATAGCCGATCACCATCAGCACCACCGACAAAACCGCCATGCCGGCAATTACGCCGCGCGCCGCAGCTTTGCCCAATCGCGCATCCATTCCCGCACGAAGCAAAGGCAACAACCGCTTGATCCAATGGGCATCCATCCACAAAGATACCCCTAAAACCAAAATCACCATATACATCTATATATCCCCTTGTTCAGAAATAGCCTTGGCCATTTGCAATAATTTACGTGCACTATCGACATGTAACGCTTCTATTAGCTGCCCGTCCATACGCGCAACCCCTTTGGCTTCGGCAACCGCCGTCTCAAACGCCTGAATTTGCCGCTTGGCCAAATCAATATCCGCCTGACTTGGGCCATATATATCATTGGCAGGGTCGATTTGCGATGGATGGATCAGGGATTTCCCGTTAAACCCCATGACCCGCCCTTGCGCACAATTGCGCTTGAACCCGGCCATGTCGGTAAACTGTTTGTAAACTCCGTCAATGCAGATTAAGCCATAAGCCCGCGCCGCAATCAAGCACAGGCCGTAACTTGTCAAAACCGCCTCTTGCCCGGACGTTTCAACTGCACCCAAGTCTTTTATCAGATCATTCGGCCCTAGAATAATTCCTTTCAGTCGTTTTGATGCAGTGCAAATCTCGCGCAGGTTCATAACCCCGAGGGCGGTTTCAACCATGATCCATATTTGCGTATCATTGGCGGCGGTTTCCATGTCCAAAATTTCTTGCGCCGCCAAAACATCCATAGCCGACTGCACTTTCGGCAGCAAAACCGCCTGCGGCCCAAGCTTTGCCAACGCCGCCAGATCATCCCTAAAATAGGCCGTATCAACGGCATTCACACGCACCATAATCAAACCAGCCCGAAAATCGGAGGCGAGCAATTCAGCTACGACCCTTGTGCGGGCCTCTATCTTGCGTGCAGGCAAAACCGAATCTTCCAAATCCAGTATCACCCCATCACAGGGCAGGGTTTTGGCTTTGGCCAAAGCCCGCTCATTGGTAACCGGCACAAACAATAAAGAGCGGCAAAGCTGCATCGTGAAACCTTCGTTAATCTACAGCCACAACATCAAATTTATTCGCCGATTGCAATCGCCAAGTTGCGCCCCGCACAGCGCATGCGCCCGCCGTATTAACCAAATGTTACCCGCACCGCATAAGCCTGATAGCATCGCAATGGCCAAATTGACCGGCCAGAAAGGCACTTATGACCCCCTTGAACACACAAAAAATGCTGCTCGCTTTAGCCATCGCCCTCATCGGCACGATGTTTGCCCTAACCCCGGCACATGCCGTGGCCGCCCAATGCGCAAGCCATGCAAAAATGATGCAACAGTTGAATGAACGTTTCGGCGAAAGCCGCCAGAGCATCGGTCTGACACCCTCGGGGCAAATGCTGGAACTATTTGCCCATCCCGAAACCGGCACATGGACAGTCCTGTTAAGCTTTCCCAACGGCACCAGCTGCATGATGGCCGCCGGAACCGACTACCAATACCTCAATAAACCTGCCGGCAATAAGGTTTAATCCGCAAAACGTCGCGTATAACACAAAACCCGACAATGTGACTTGCTCTATCTGTCCAAAAACGCTACCCCGACTGCGACAGAAACTCATAGGAGAGACGGACATGGCAAGAGCCAAAATCGCACTGATCGGTTCAGGAATGATCGGCGGAACGCTGGCGCATCTGGCAGCTTTGAAAGAGCTGGGCGACATTGTTCTGTTTGATATTGCAGACGGCATCCCGCAGGGCAAGGCACTGGATATTTCCGAAGCCTCCCCCGTCGACAAATACGATGCCAACATTTCGGGCACCACGGATTTTTCGGGTATTGCCGGCGCAGACGTCTGTATCGTCACCGCAGGCGTGGCCCGCAAACCGGGCATGAGCCGCGATGATTTGCTGGGTATCAACCTAAAGGTGATGAAATCCGTCGGCGAAGGCATTGCCAAACATGCGCCGAACGCTTTTGTGATTTGCATCACCAACCCGCTGGACGCGATGGTCTGGGCCTTGCAACAATTCTCTGGCCTGCCTGCCCATATGGTTTGCGGCATGGCAGGTGTTCTGGATAGTGCGCGCTTTCGCCATTTTCTGGCCGAAGAATTCAACGTCTCGATCAAAGACGTCACCGCTTTCGTTTTGGGTGGTCACGGCGACACAATGGTACCACTGCCGCGCTATTCAACCGTTGCAGGTATCCCTTTGCCCGACCTGATCGAGATGGGTTGGACAACGCAGGAAAAACTGGACACCATCATTCAACGTACCCGTGACGGCGGCGCGGAAATCGTCGGTCTGTTAAAAACCGGCTCGGCCTATTACGCCCCCGCAGGGTCTGCCATTGAAATGGCAGAAGCCTATCTTGGCGATCAAAAACGTCTGATGCCTTGTGCTGCACATATCAAAGACGCATACGGCGTCAAAGATATTTATGTCGGCGTGCCCACAGTAATCGGTGCCGGTGGTATCGAAAAAGTCGTAGAGATTAAGCTGAACAAAGCCGAGCAAGCCATGTTCGATAACTCGGTTGAAGCGGTGAACGGCTTGGTTGCAGCCTGCAAAGCCATCGACGGCTCACTCGGTTAAAAAAGCGGACTAAACCAACACCGACTCTATAAAATGGCAGCTTTCATTGATTTGAAGGCTGCTTTTCTTATTTGTGATCACATAAAATAACCGTGTGATCACAAATAAAGTGAATTTGCATATAATCGCATTATTTTGCATTTTTTCCTATCCTTCGTGCGCCAGCTCTGTAACAGTTAAGCAATACCGACGTTAAAGACAGCAAAAGGGACACACCCATGAACATTCATGAATATCAGGCCAAGGGATTACTGCGCCAATTTGGCGCCCCCGTATCCGACGGCCGCATCGTAATGAACGCAGCTGAAGCCAAGGCCAAGGCCGGCGAAATGGGTGGCCCGTTATGGGTGGTCAAAGCACAAATCCACGCAGGCGGACGCGGCAAAGGTCACTTTAAAGAGGCCGAAGCTGGCGACGCAGGCGGTGTACGCCTAACACATTCTGTAGAAGAGGCCGCCGAAGAAGCCCGCAAAATGCTGGGCCGTACATTGATCACCCATCAAACCGGCCCGATCGGCAAACAGGTCAACCGGGTTTATCTGGAAGACGGTTCGGACATTGAAAAAGAATTTTATCTGGCGGTGTTACTAGACCGCGAAACATCCCGCGTATCTTTCGTCGCCTCGACCGAGGGCGGCATGAACATCGAAGAAGTTGCCGCCGAAACCCCGGAAAAAATCGTCAGCTTCACCGTTGATCCCGCCGCCGGCTTTTCCGGCTATCACGGGCGGCGCGTGGCTTTTGCGCTGGGGCTTGAAGGCAAACAGATCAAGCAATGTGTGCAACTGATCGCACTTCTCTATAAAATGTTCATCGAAAAAGACATGGACATGCTGGAAATTAATCCACTGATCATCACCAAATCCGGTGATCTGAAATGCTTGGATGCCAAAATGGGCTTCGACGACAACGCCCTATACCGTCACCCCGACATCACCGAGCTGCGCGACGAAACCGAAGAAGACGCCAAAGAACTGGAAGCGTCAAAGTACGATCTGAACTATATCGCCCTTGACGGCGAAATCGGTTGCATGGTCAACGGTGCAGGCCTTGCCATGGCGACGATGGACATCATCAAACTATACGGGGCGGAACCGGCCAACTTCTTGGATGTCGGCGGTGGTGCCACCAAGGAAAAAGTCACTGAAGCCTTCAAAATCATCACCTCCGACCCACAGGTCAAAGGCATCCTTGTCAACATCTTCGGCGGCATCATGCGCTGCGATGTGATTGCCGAGGGCGTGGTGGCTGCAGTGAAGGAAGTCGGCCTGCAAGTGCCATTGGTGGTACGTTTGGAAGGTACCAAAGTCGCCGAAGGAAAAAAAATCATTAATGAAAGCGGCCTTAACGTGATTGTTGGTGATGATCTGGGCGACGCTGCCAAGAAAATTGTTAAAGCGGTGAAAGGTTAACCCACATGTCCATACTCGTAAACGAACAAACACGCGTCATCTGCCAGGGCCTAACCGGCTCGCAAGGCACGTTTCACACCGAACAAGCCATCGCATACGGCACCCAAATGGTCGGCGGGGTAACCCCCGGCAAAGGCGGCCAAACCCACCTCGACTTGCCAGTATTCAACTCGGTTCACGAAGCCCGCCACGTCACGGGGGCCAACGCCAGCGTGATCTATGTGCCGCCGCCCTTTGCTGCGGACTCAATCCTTGAAGCCATCGACGCAGAAATGGAACTGATCATCTGCATCACCGAAGGCATCCCCGTCTTGGACATGATGAAAGTCAAACGCGCATTGGACGGATCCAAATCGCGCCTGATCGGGCCAAACTGCCCCGGCATCATCACACCGGGTGAATGCAAAATCGGCATCATGCCGGGCCACATCCACAAAGCGGGCAGTTGCGGCGTGATTTCACGATCTGGCACACTGACCTATGAAGCGGTGAAACAAACCACCGACCTCGGCCTTGGCCAGTCAACGGCCGTCGGCATCGGTGGTGACCCGATCAAGGGCACTGAACACATGGATTGTCTGGAAATGTTCATGGCCGACCCCGACACCCAGTCGATCATCATGATCGGTGAAATCGGCGGCACAGCGGAAGAGGACGCAGCACAGTTCATCATCGACGAGGCCAAAGCCGGCCGCAAAAAACCCATCGCGGGCTTTATCGCCGGTGTCACAGCCCCTCCAGGTCGCCGCATGGGCCACGCAGGCGCTATTGTTGCAGGTGGCAAGGGTGACGCTGCCAGCAAAATCGAAGCGATGAAAGCCGCAGGCATCGTGGTGGCGGACAGCCCCGCATCACTGGGCGAAGCCGTTATGAAGGCCATCGGCTAAAAAATAATACCTCGCGCAGCCTTGCGCGGGGTTTCCACGTCATACCCGCACTATATCGGGGCTGCAATTTGGGACCAAAAACATGACCGACCAATCCTCTAACGATCAACTTCACGCATCTTCCTTCCTGCAAGGACACAATGCTGAATATATCGAACAGCTTCACGCTAATTATGTAAAAGACCCTGCCTCGGTCGACGCAAGCTGGGTCGGGTTTTTCAGCGATCTGGGCGATGATAATACGGCGATCACCAAAGAGGCCGAAGGCGCATCATGGGGCCGCGATGACTGGCCGCCGATCCCCAACGACGATCTGACTGCGGCGCTGGACGGGCAATGGGCCGCCGACCCTGAAAAAGCCATTAAAACCAAAGCGGCAACCGCGGGCGTCAGCCTGACCGATGACCAGATACAGCGTGCGGTGTTGGACAGTATCCGCGCCCTGATGATCATCCGCGCCTACCGTATTCGCGGCCACCTTGCCGCCGATCTTGATCCGCTGGGATTGAAAAAAGCAGAGCCGCATCCCGAACTTGATCCCGCATTCTACGGCTTTAATGAAATCGACATGGATCGCCCTATTTTCCTCGATAATGTGCTGGGCATGCAAACCGCACCGATGCGCACCATCATCGCCAAGCTGCGCAAAACCTATTGCGGCACGTTTGCACTGCAATACATGCATATTTCCGACCCGGTACAAGCCGCATGGCTAAAAGAACGTATCGAAGACTACGACAAAGAACATTTTTTCACCAAAATGGGCCGCAAAGCCATTCTGGCCAAAATGGTCGAGGCCGAGGGCTTTGAAAAGTTTTGCCACGTCAAATATTCCGGCACCAAACGTTTCGGTCTGGACGGCGGCGAAGCCCTGATCCCGGCAATGGAACAGGTCATCAAACGCGGCGGGGCTTTGGGCGTCAAGGACATCATTATCGGCATGCCGCACCGAGGCCGTCTAAGTGTCCTGTCAAACGTGATGGGCAAACCCTACCGGGCGATTTTCAACGAGTTTTTCGGCGGCAGCTATAAACCCGACGAGGTTCAAGGCTCGGGCGATGTAAAATATCATCTGGGGGCTTCATCGGATCGCGAATTCGACGGCAACTCGGTGCATTTGTCGCTTACCGCCAACCCTTCGCATCTGGAAGCGGTCAATCCCGTGGTGCTGGGCAAGGCACGGGCCAAAGGCGACCAAATGGGCCGAAACCGCAATGCTGTTTTACCCGTATTGCTGCACGGCGACGCCGCTTTTGCAGGGCAAGGTATCATCTCTGAAGGTTTCGGCCTGTCCGGCCTTAGGGGCTATATCACCGGTGGCACCATCCATATTGTTGTCAATAACCAGATCGGTTTCACCACCGCGCCGCATGACAGCCGCTCGTCACCATACCCGACAGACATTGCGATGATGGTGGAAGCCCCTATTTTCCACGTCAACGGCGATGACCCCGAAGCGGTGGTACATGCCGCCAAAGTCGCCACCGAATTTCGCCAGCAATTTCACAAGGATGTGGTTCTGGACATTTTCTGTTACCGCCGTTTTGGCCATAACGAGGGCGATGAACCGATGTTCACCCAGCCTTTGATGTATGCGAAGATCAAAAAACAAAAAACCTCGCTGGCGCGTTATACCGAACGCCTGATCAAGGATGGGTTGATCCCCGAAGGCGAAATAGAAGATATGAAAGCGGCTTTTCAGGCCAAGCTGAACGAAGAGTTCGAAGCTGGCAAAAACTACAAACCGAACAAGGCCGACTGGCTGGACGGCAAGTGGAAACATCTGGAAAGCAAAGATCCCGAATACCAGCGCGGCCAGACCCATATCACCGAAGCACGTTTCAAAGAAGTGGGTCAGGCCCTGACCAAATTGCCCGAAGACTGGACGCCGCATAAAACCGTCCAGCGCATACTGGATGCCAAAGCCGCGATGGTCGAAACCGGCAAAGGTATAGACTGGGCCACCGCCGAAGCGCTTGCCTTTGGCTCGTTGCAGGTCGAGGGCTTCCCCGTGCGCCTGTCGGGTCAGGATTGCGAACGTGGCACCTTCAGCCATCGCCATTCCGCCATTCTGGATCAAAACACCGCTGAAAAATACTTTCCGCTGAACAACATTCGCTCTGAGCAGGCCTCGTATGAGGTCATCAACAGCATGCTCTCGGAATATGCGGTGCTGGGCTATGAATACGGCTATTCACTGGCCGAACCCAATGCGCTGACCCTTTGGGAGGCCCAGTTTGGTGATTTCACCAACGGCGCCCAGATCATGATTGACCAGTTTATATCCTCGGGCGAAAGCAAATGGCTGCGCATGTCTGGCCTGGTGATGCTGCTGCCCCACGGCATGGAAGGTCAAGGGCCGGAACACTCATCCGCACGGCCAGAGCGCTTCTTGCAAATGTGCGCCGAAGAAAACTGGGTGATCGCCAACGTCACGACACCGGCCAACTATTTCCACATCCTGCGCCGCCAGTTGCACCGAAAATTCCGCAAACCGCTGGTAATCATGGCGCCGAAATCCCTACTGCGCCATAAAATGGCGGTCAGCAACATGGATGAATTCATTGGCGATGCCAGCTTTCACCGCATTCTTTGGGATGACGCCCAACTGGGTAACTCGGACACCAAACTGGTGCCAGATGACAAAATCAAACGCGTGGTGATGTGTTCGGGCAAAGTCTACTATGATCTGCTGGCAGAACGCGACGGGCGCGGCATCACCGACATTTACCTGATGCGCTTCGAACAGCTTTACCCCTATTCCGAAGGCGCCTTGTCGGATGAATTGAAACGCTTCCAAAACGCCGATTTTATCTGGTGTCAGGAAGAACCGCAAAATCAGGGATACTGGACGTTTATCAACCCGCATATAGAACATATCCTGACCGATGCCGGCCTGGAAAATACGCGTCCCGCATATGTCGGACGCAAAGCCGCCGCAGCCCCCGCAACGGGCTTGGCCAGTAACCACAAACTAGAACAAGATGCGCTGGTCAATGACGCGCTGACCCTTGGAGGAAACTAAAATGACCGAAGTACGCGTACCCACCTTGGGCGAAAGTGTCACCGAAGCCACCGTTGCAACCTGGTTCAAAAAAACCGGCGATAACGTGGCCGTCGACGAAATGATCTGCGAATTGGAAACCGACAAAGTCACCGTCGAAGTGCCCTCGCCGATTGCAGGCACATTATCCGAAATAGTTGCCGCCGAAGGTGCGACCGTTGGCGTCAATGCTCTGCTGGCGAATATCTCCGAAGGCAATGCTGCCGCTGCCCCTCAAGCCGCCCCGAATGAGGCGCAAAATGAGGCCGCAACCAAACCCGCCGACAGCATCGACGTCATGGTGCCCACCCTGGGCGAAAGCGTTACCGAAGCCACCGTTGGCACATGGGGCAAAAAAGTTGGCGACAGCGTCACTGCCGACGAGTTGCTGGTCGAGTTGGAAACCGACAAAGTCAGTGTCGAAGTGCCGTCGCCGGCATCAGGCACAATCATTGAAATTCTGGCCGCCGACGGGGCAACGGTCGCCGCAGGCGGTAAACTCGCGGTCATTTCAGGCGCGGCCTCCGCCGCCGCCATAACACCGGCCCCTTTGGCTGCGGCATCGGACGAGGCGGCCAAAAATGCACCGGCCGCCGAAAAACTGATGGCGGAAAACAACCTCAGCGCAAATCAGGTAACCGGCACCGGCAAGGATGGCCGCATCATGAAACAAGACGTGCAAACCGCCTTGACCACCCCCGCCGCGGCACCCGCAGCCCCTGCCCCCGCAGCGGCAGCCCCGCGCGCCCCCATCGCAGCCGAACAAGCCGCCCGCGAAGAGCGGGTGAAAATGACAAGACTGCGCCAAACCATCGCGCGCCGCTTGAAAGAAAGCCAAAACACCGCCCCCATGCTGACCACCCATAACGAGATCGACATGACCGCACACAACGCACTGCCCAACCCCACCAAAGACACC
>CAZMMG010000021.1:0-15572 GCA_964567355.1 uncultured Neptunicoccus sp. | reverse complement strand
TTCTCATTTTTTATTCCATAAATCAAGCAAAACATCAAGTTTGGGCAATAATACACAGACACGTGCGCAAACAATTGAAATTTCGGTTCTTTTACACTTTTAGCAACAATCATGGCCAAATTATGACTATTTGCATCTATTTTAAGTTGAGCAGCCATTTTTCACGTAGCTCTGCCAAGCACGAACTGCGTAGGATACGCAAAAAGGCCGTATAAGACCTGCTTTGTTGTGCTTTTAACAAAGGTTGCAAAGGATGATTAAATCCTATCGCGTTAATTTACCGGCAGAGATGTCGGTTTAGCTTGCACAGCATAGCGACTAGTCCTTAGTTTCAAGCAACAAATCATAGGACAATGCGTGCAATTTTTACTTACATCCCATTCACCCGATGACACTTGCATATTGGCAAATACACTTGCCCCCTTACTTAAAAAAGGTGATGTTTTGTTGCTGCAAGGCGAGGTCGGGGCAGGCAAAACTGATCTGGCCCGCAAAATCATTCAAAACCGTATGGTAAAATACGGTGTGCTTGAAGATGTGCCTTCACCGACGTTCACTTTGGTACAAACATATGATCTGGGCAGATTGGATTATGTCCACGCCGACCTTTACCGCCTTTCCCACCCCGACGAAGTGTATGAACTTGGTATTGAACGCGCCTTTGAAAACGCCGTTTGTCTGGTCGAGTGGCCGGACAGGCTGGCCTCGCTTACGCCGGAAAATGCACTGAACATCCATATTGAAATTCTTGGTGAGCAGGCCCGGACTTTCAAATTTTCTTGGACGCACCCCGAATGGTTGGATAGGCTGGTGAAATTGCAGTCATTGAATTTAAGCGGCGGACATTGATGAACGACAGAGGCAAAATGCGTACGAAATTTCTTCGGCGGATCGGCTGGGATGATGCCGCTTGCGTTATTGTCGCCGGGGATGCCTCAAACCGCAGTTATGAACGTTTGACCCGACTTGACGGACAAACCGCGATTTTGATGAATGCGCCGCCTGAAAAAGGCGAAGATGTTAGACCATTCGTAAAAATTCTGACCTACTTACGTGCTGGCGGACTGGAAGCCCCGATGTTGCTGGGGTCGGATATGGAACACGGATTTTTGCTATTGGAGGATTTGGGTGATGCCTTGTTTGCCCGCGTTTGCGAAGTGCAACCTGAACTGGAAGTAACTCTTTACCGCGCGGCAATAGACGTGTTGTTACATCTGCACAAACGGCACACACCAAAAGACGTCCCGCCTTATAATTTGGCTGCTTATTTGCGCGAAACCGACCTGGTGACCGACTGGTATTTACCCAACACAACACAAGCCGCTGTTTCGCAAGATATAGTAATGTCGTATCGCGCGGAAATATCTGCTTCTTGTGAAGCCATGCAAAATACCACACCGGTTCTGGTTTTACGTGATTATCACGCTGAAAATCTTTTATGGCTGCCCGAACGGGACGGCGTTAAATGCGTTGGGCTGTTGGATTTTCAAGATGCCTTGATCGGCCATCCCGCCTATGATCTTTTGTCGCTGCTGGAAGATGCGCGGCGCGACACCTCTGAAAGTCTTCAGGCCGACATGAAACGTTATTTCATCGAAAAATCAGGGCTGGAAAAAACCGCATTCAATGCTGATTTTGCCACGCTTGGGGCGCAGCGAAACCTAAAAATTATCGGGATTTTTGCGCGGCTTTGCGTGCGCGATAACAAACCGCATTATCTTGATATGATCCCGCGTGTCTGGGCGCATTTGCAACATGATTTAAGCCACCCGAAACTGGCCGGTCTAAAGGCATGGGTCGATCACAATCTGCCCGCACCTAGCCCTGACATTCTGTCCCGTATCAAAGAGGCCGCACATGCACCCGGATAAAGCGATGGTTTTTGCCGCAGGCTTTGGCACACGCATGGGCGATTTGACCAAGACCATGCCCAAACCCATGGTGCCGGTTTTGGGCCGCCCGATGATCGACCATGCTTTGGGGCTTTTGGCGAAGGCGAAGATCAAGGATGTATTCGTCAACACCCACCATTTTGCCGATCAACTGGAAAATCACTTAAAGGCATTTTCGTCAGTAACAACAATTCGCGAACAGCCCGAAGTTCTGGAAACCGGCGGCGGGTTGAAAAATGCGCTGCCGTTGATCGGGAATGCCCCGGTTTTTACGATAAATTGCGATGCCCTGTGGCTGGGGGAAAACCCCGTATCGCAACTGGCAAAAATATGGAACCCGGATGAAATGGATGGTCTATTGCTATTGCTGAGGCGCGAACATGCGTTGGGCTATGTTGGCGCGGGGGATTTCTTTTTGACGAAGACCAAACGGTTGCAACGCAAAGGCAAAGATGATCTTGCCCCTTATCTTTATTGCGGCATTCAAATCATCAAAACGGCAGTTTTGGAAACAATCAAACAGGAAAAGTTTTCCATTAATCTGTTATGGCAGGAACTGCTTGCAAACGACCGTTTGTCTGGCACGGTTTATGATGGCCCTTGGATTGATATAGGCCACCCTGACGGCATCCGCATTGCAAACGAAACCGCTACGGATGTTTAAGCCCTGCGATACACCGCGCGTTTTCGCACTACCGATTGGCACAGATTTTTCGCGTGCCTTTGTAACGGGTCTGTTTGAGCGGGCGAAAACCATGGCCCCGCATGATTTTGCGCGCACGGAAATTTATCTGAACACACGGCGCAGCGCACGACGTGTGGAAGATTTGCTCAAAAAACAGGGTGCCATGCTTTTGCCAAAGCTGAAAGTGATCTCTGATCTGGCATATGACGCCTCGGCCCCTGTTGATCTGCCTCTGCCGACAAGCGCACTGAAACGCCGTTTGATATTGGCAGATCTTGTGGCGGCATTGATCGCATTAGAGCCTGATTTGGCCCCGAAATCATCTGTTTTTTCTTTAGCTGGAACGCTTGCGGACATATTGGACGAAATGCACGGCGAGGCGGTCTCTTTTGATCGTTTAAAAGATATTGAGCTGGGCAATTCATCTGAACACTGGGTGCGCAGTCTGAAGTTTTTAAACATCTTGTCAGACTATTGGACATCACAAGGTTTGGTTGATGCCGAGGCCCGCCAACGTGCGGTGATAGAGGCTTATGCCAAGCACTGGAAAACCAAGCCACCCGATCACCCGATCATAATTGCAGGTTCGACCGGATCACGTGGAGCGACGGCCCTGTTCATGCAGGCGGTCGCAAACCTGCCGCTTGGGGCCGTGGTTTTGCCGGGGCTGGATATTGAAACCCCAAAACCAGTTTGGGATATATTAACCAAGCCCCGATCAAATGATGATCATCCACAATCCATGCTTGCACGCCTAACCGCCAAATTGGGTATTGATGCGGCGGATTTGCAGCTTTGGACGGATGCCCCAGTTTTTGCAGCTGAGCGAAATAAACTTGTATCATTGGCCCTACGCCCTGCCCCGGTCACGGATCAATGGCTGGAAGAAGGGCCACAGCTTATCCCTGAACTTCTACCCGCAACCGATAACATCAGCATGATCGCGGCGGCTTCGCCAAAACAGGAAGCGGATACCATTGCGCTATATTTACGCGATGCTGCCGAGCAGGGTGAAACCGCCGTGTTGATCACGCCCGACCGCCATCTGACGCGCCGCGTGGCAGCAAACCTAAAACGCTGGAACATCGTCCCCGATGACAGCGCGGGCGAACCTTTGCACCTGTCACCTGCAGGGATTTTTTTGCGCCTGACGGCTGGACTAATCGGCAAAGACCTTACCCCAACGGAATTGATTGCGGTGTTGAAACACCCGCTGACCCACAAATCAGCGGGCAGGAACGACCACCTGCGCTGGACGCGCGATCTGGAACTGGCAAGACTTGACCGCGACACACCGCTTATCCGGGGCGGCCCGCCAATTGTAGATTTTGATCTCTTGCACAAATGGGCTGACACCAAACCGCCCGAGGTTACAAAATGGGTTGACTGGATAGGCCGAGCTTTTGCACCACTTACGGATGTGGCCAACAGGCCCATGTCCGACTGGATTATTTTACATCAAGCTTTGATCGAAACCCTGTCCAAAGGAACCGTCGGCGAAACCGTTTCAGTATGGGATGGCACAGACGGCACAGAGGCACAAAAGATTTTTGCGTCGCTCGTTTCAGAGGCAACAGGCCAAACGCACTGGACGGCATCCGATTACGCGGCTTTGCTGCATTCCCTATTGCAAAGCGAAACTGTGCGTGATGCCGTCACACCACACCCGAATATTGCCATTTGGGGAACCTTGGAAGCACGTGTTCAAGGGGCTGATCTGGTCATCCTTGGTGGTCTCAATGAAGGCATATGGCCACAAAAACCAAACCCCGATCCGTGGCTGAACCGGGCCATGCGTAAGCAACTGGGGTTGCTTCTGCCGGAACGCAATATCGGCCTGTCGGCGCATGATTTCCAACAGGCGATTGCGCAAAAACGGGTCGTCTTTTCACGCGCGATTCGGGATGGAGAAGCCCCTACAGTCGCCTCGCGTTGGTTGACTCGGCTGGAAAATTTGCTGGGTGGATTAGGTGACAGCGGCAACCAAGCCTTGAAAAATATGTCAGCACGCGGAGACATTTGGACTACCCTTTCACGCAAGCTGGACAGGCCGACGGGCAAGCTGGTCAAAGCCACACGCCCGGCGCCGATTCCGCCACTTGGGGTGCACCCCAAAAGATTGTCGGTAACCCGCATCAAAACTCTGGTGCGCAATCCCTATGAGATTTATGCGCAATCGATATTAGGGTTGCGCCCGATTAAACCTTACGGGCTACAAGCGGATGCGCTGGAACGCGGCATTGTTTTGCACGCGATTATTGAAGCATATAATGTTTCTGACCGTGTAAAAGCCGGGGATTATGCGCCCGAACATTTTCTGGAACTGGCAGCAGATATTCTGGAACGAGATGTGCCTTGGGCCTCTGCCCGCAGGTTATGGTTTGGTCGCCTAAGACGCATTGCCCCGTGGTTTGTGGAGGCGGAAAAAAACCGCGCTGCACTGGGTGCGATTGCGGCGCAGGAAGTAAAAGGAACCCGCAAAGCCACCGAGTTTGATTTCAGCCTCAGTGCTAAAGCGGATCGCATTGATCGTGGTACTGACGGGCGACTGATCATTTATGACTACAAATCCGGCGACCCACCATCACCAAAAGTGATCGCACAATTTGACAAACAATTACAGTTGGAAGCGGCCATTGCCGAAGCTGGCGGCTTTGAAAACATTGGCCCAGCAGCGGTTTCTACCCTGCAATATATCGGCCTAAAACGGCCCGATGCGGTTCAATCCACGCCCATCTCTGATGATACATGGCCCGATCTGATCAAGCTGCTGAGCTGTTATTTTGAAAATGGTGCGGGCTACGGCGCACGGACAAAAATGAAATTGGATGTTTTTGGCTCGGATTATGATCAGCTATCGCGGTTGGATGAATGGCAAGACGCTGACCCGTTTGATGCAAAGGATGTGCCATGACCGTAGCTGACGACGCAACGCTAGCCCAAATCAGGGCGGCCAACCCTGGTGCATCCACATGGGTGTCGGCCAATGCCGGATCAGGCAAAACGCGGGTTCTAACCGACCGCGTGGCGCGTTTGCTGCTACACGGAACCGATCCGCAGAAAATTCTGTGCCTAACCTATACCAATGCTGCAGCCGCCGAGATGCAAAACCGCTTGTTCAAACGCTTGGGCACTTGGGCGATGATGCAAGATGATGACTTGCGTAACGCCTTGCTTGAACTGGGTGAAAAAACGGCCCTGCTGACCCCGCTTAAATTGCGCCAAGCCAGAACCCTGTTCGCAACCGCACTGGAAACTCCCGGCGGGTTGAAAATCCAGACTATTCACGCCTTTTGCGATGCGCTGCTGCGGCAGTTTCCACTGGAAGCACATGTTTCGCCCCAATTTGAAATCTTTGATGACCGTCAGGCCAAACAGGTGCGTACCGATATTCTGGAGCATCTTGCAGAAGGTGAAGCACGCACCGCTTTCGAGCATTTGGCAGTGCTTTACACAGGTGCCGAGCCTGACACTCTTCTGAAAATCATCGCACAAAATCATCGCGGCTTTGACAAACGACCTACACAAACAGATTTCGGGTTAATGCCCGGCATGACGGCAGACAGCATTGCAAAAAATGCTGTAACAGCGGATGATTTGGACCTGTTGCATGATATGGCTCCGATATTGTTGGCAAGCGGCAAAAATGACCAAAAGCTTGGGTGCGCGTTTCAATTAGCTATTGAAGCACCAGACCAACAATCCAGATTGTCTGTTTTAATCGGTTGCATGTTGGATAAAACCCGGTTTGAAGCCAAAATTTCAAGCCCCACTAAGGCCGTGCGCCAAGCACATGTCGATCTGGTAGAGCACTTACACGATCTGATGCAGCGGATTGAAATTGCCCGCGAAAGCCTAGTTTCCGCGAAAGCCTATGACCGCGCAATCGCCCTTTATGATTTCGCAAAACCGTTTTTGGCAACATATGAACAGTATAAGCTGTTGCACGGGCTTTTGGATTATCAAGATTTGATCGAAAAAGCACAAATACTATTGCAAAACGGTTCCATGGCCGATTGGATTTTGTTTCGCTTGGACGGCGGCATTGATCACGTTTTGGTCGATGAGGCACAAGATACCAGTCCAGATCAATGGCGTCTGATCCAACTTTTGACCAACGAGTTTACATCCGGACTTGGGGCCAGTGATGTGGAACGCACGGTCTTTGTAGTAGGCGATGAAAAGCAATCAATTTATTCATTCCAAGGGGCTGATCCAAAATATTTTGGGGAAATGCGGGACTGGTTTGAAAAGCGGCTGGCCGCGATTGAAAACCGGTTGGAACGACAGGAATTATTGCATTCGTTCCGTTCCGCTGATCCGATCCTGCGTCTTGTCGACAACACCTTTGTCGGAGATGCCCGAAAGGGGATCACGGGTGAGGTAACGCACCGTGCTTTCAAATCCAAAAAACCCGGCCGAGTGGAACTTTGGCCGCTGGTCGAGACCCCGCCGAAACCCGACGACACCCCGTGGTTTGAACCTCTGGATCGACCCAGCGAAAATGATCCGCGTCAAATATTGGCAAGGAAAATTGCGAAATGGGTGGATGACACCATTCGCTCGGGTCGGCTAATCGAAGTGGGCGACGTGTTACGTCCCGCACAGGCGGGGGATTTTTTGATCCTCGTGCAAAGTCGCGCACCCCTGTTTCGCGCAATCATCAAAGAATTGAAGGCACGTAACCTGAACGTGGCGGGCGCCGACCGGCTGAAGGTGGGCGACGAGTTGGCGGTAAAAGACATCCTGTCATTACTGAAATTTGCCGCCACACCCGAGGATGATTTATCGCTTGCTGAAGCCATGCGCTCGCCGTTGCTGAATATCGACGAGGGCGAATTGTTCACGTTGGCGCATGGACGAGCGGCAACTTTATGGCAAAGTTTCCGTGCACAAAAAAACCGCTTTGCGGAGGCCGCCGCAATTCTGGACGATGTCTTGGCTAAAGCCGACTGGATGCGCCCCTATGAATTGATCGAGCGTATTTTAACCCAGCACAAAGGCCGCGAAAATTTGTTAGACCGTTTGGGTGAAGAGACCGAGGACGGTATTGACGAGCTGTTATCGCAAGCAATGCGCTACGAGCAAATCGAAGCCCCGACATTGACCGGATTTTTAAACTGGTTCGCATCTGGCTCGGTCGAACTGAAACGCGAAATGGATGCCGCTTCAGGACAGATCAGGGTGATGACGGTACACGGCGCCAAAGGTCTGGAAGCCCCGATTGTGATCTTGCCCGATACAGTTGACACAAAGCAACGGGACAGAACAGAAGTGGTGCCGCTGCGCAAAGACATAATGGCATGGAAAGCCTCGGCACCTGACCAAAACAAGGCGGAACAACATGTTCTGGCCGAAAAGCGCAAACTGGCTTTGCAGGAAAAACTGCGGCTTTTATATGTGGCAATGACCCGTGCTGAAAGCTGGCTGGTGGTTTGCGGGGCGGGAAAACCGGGAAAAGAACCAGCTTTGAATTGGTATTCGTTGGTTGAAAAGGGCATGGAAAATACAGGGGCGACAGTCTCGAATGGCGTATTGCTATTGAAAAACGAATACTGGTTGGATGAAACCGCAAAGCCAGTAAGCATGACACCAACGGCTGATGTTGAGTTGCCGCATTGGGCGACTTCATCGGCACCAACGCCCAAGCCCAAAGAAAAGACGCTTTCACCATCAGATTTGGGCGGGGCCAAAGCACTGGCTTCGGAAGTGGACGATTTTGATGAGGCCGCAGCCATGCGCCGTGGTAGCCTGATCCATCTATTGCTAGAACGCCTGCCCAACTGCCCGCCAGCGGATTGGGAAAAACTGGCGGAACATCTTATTCAAAATTCTGATCCTTCCGAGGTCAACACGCTTTTGGATATTGCAGCCCGCGTTTTGAACACGGATGCGTTAAAGCCGGTTTTCGATGCAGGTGCGCTGGCCGAAGTAAATATCACCGCACAGCTTCCTGAACTGGGCGGCAGGCGTATTTCTGGTACAATTGATCGCCTGATTATTAGCGGCACATCCATTCTTGCGGTCGATTTTAAAACCAACAGGCGCGTGCCTGAAACGCAAAATGACGTGCCCATAGGTTTGCTGCGGCAAATGGGGGCTTATTTGTCTGCGCTTAAAATAATCTACCCGACCCATACTATTGAGGTGGCTCTTCTTTGGACGCAAAACCAACAATTGATGCCGCTTCATCATGGTTTGGTATTAGATGCCCTGAAATCATCTACAATCCCTTGACCCCACCCGAAGGCGTTCTTAGATTAAGGACAACAGAAAAACGGTATTGGAGACTAAAATGGCAACCGTTAAAGTAACAGATGCGACATTCGAAGCCGAAGTAACAGGATCGGATATTCCCGTGGTTGTGGATTTCTGGGCAGAATGGTGTGGCCCGTGTAAACAAATCGGCCCGTCTTTGGAAGAATTATCCGAAGAATACGCAGGCAAAATAAAAGTCGCCAAGGTGAATGTGGATGAAAACCCAAATTTGCCTGCCAAACTGGGTGTGCGCGGCATTCCTGCTTTATTCATTATCAAAGATGGTCAAATCATTGCCAATAAAACCGGCGCCGCCCCTAAAGCCGCGCTTGCGGACTGGATCACAAGTTCTATTTAGGGACTATTGCAAAACAAACAAAGACCTACAGTAAGTACTGTAGGTCTTTAGCTTTCAAAGTCTTTGCAAAATAACTATTTTACCCCATTCAAACACCGCTGGTTTGCAACTCAATTCCTTGCACATCAGCCGAAGCTACCAATTGCTGTGCAAAGCGTTGCGCGGAGTTTGCCCATGCGGATTTTTCCAGTGCTTCGGCAATGCGTGGGCGCACCGCATCAAATGGCAATACTTTTCCTTCAGCCTTGGCATCAAGCCGGATCACATGATAGCCAAACCGGGTTCTTACAGGCATTGTGGTAATTTCCCCGACCGATAGCTTTTCCAAAGCCGCTTCAAATTCCGGCACCGTATCACCTGGGGCAAGTTGCCCCAAACTGCCAAAGTTATCTTTTGAAGAACACTCGCTTTCGCTTGTTGCAAGACGTCCAAAGCCTTTTGGATTGTCCAGAGCCATCTTTGTTATGGCTTCGGCACGTATAAAAGCCGCTTTTGAAGCGTCTTCATCCAAAGGCTTCACCATGCACAAGATATGCGACGCTTCCCACAGCGGCGGAGAACGGAACTTTGTCGGGTCTTTTTCCCAAATTGATACAACCGTTTCATCGCTGGGTGGATCTACATTTACTTCCATTTCAAGAAGGCCCCTGATCAGGGCCTCCTCTTCTGTTTCAAAGCGCTTGTTACCCAGATCTGCAGGTTTCACTTCCAACTTGCGCTCACGCGCTTTTTGCAAAAGCAGCGTGCGGATTACCAAGGCTTGCGCGGCTTTGCGCCAAGCCAATCCCGGCTTGCCCTTGGGGGCCGCATGATTTTGGGCCTCTGTTGCAATTACGCCCGCATCGATGATTTCACCGTTGACGGTAATCTCAGGAAAAAGCGCGCGTTTCATGATGATTTCCTTTGGCTGGTTTGCCTACGCGACCGCACAATCTGATACCCGGGTCGCACCAGGTAGCGCACGGGCACGGAAAGCATATGCACAAGGCGGGTGAACGGAAACAGCAGCAAAATCGTCAAACCCAGCGTCAGGTGGATTTTGAAAATCAACGACACATCCGCAATGTAATCGGCCGCCCCGACTTCAAAGGTTGCAATGCCTTGCGCCCAAGCCATAAACTTGGTCATTTCACCGCCATCAAGATTTTGCAAGGATACAAAAATTGTCCCCAAACCCAACAGCAGTTGGGTCATCAGCAAGACCAGAATGGCAATATCGGCAAAACTAGAGGTTTTGCGGATACGCGGGTCGGTCAAACGGCGGTGCAACAGCATCGAGCCTCCGATCAACATCAAAGTGCCGGCGCTGCCACCAGCAATGATTGCCAGCAGTTGTTTTGCGCCGTGGCTAACACCCAAAGCCTCGAACAACCGCAACGGGGTCAACAGTCCGACAAAGTGACCAGCAAAAATGGTCAGAATACCAACATGAAACAGCACCGAGCCCATGATCAGTTGCTTGCGCCGTAAAAGTTGGCTTGAGCTGGATTTCCAAGTGAAGGGATCGCGTTCATAGCGTGCGATAGAGCCAATCAACAACACCACCGTTGCAATGTAGGGATATATTCCGAAAAGAAAATTATGCATGTTTGCCTCCACTATTGTGCTGCGACCGGCTTGGCCGGTGCGGGGTTGTTGGGCGTGTCCATTTGCGCAAGCATGTCACGCACTTGCGGGCACCCCCCATTGGGGTCGGGGCCAAAGATGACCTCGCTTTCTTCCCAGATTTTATCCAATGCTTCAAGATCATCGGGGTCATCATCAGGTAGTTCCAGCAAACCGGCCACAACTGATTTATCGGTCTTTTGACAAGACAGCTGCAACAAAGCCCCAAACACGGCACCGTAGCTGTTGCCGCGCCGCGCCAACCGTGTGCTAAGCACCTCAAAGATATGTGCCGCATCGGCCAGGGTTTCTTTTGCTTCCGGCAAGGGACGCATGGCAAGATATTCTAGAAGAACCGGCAAATGATCTGGCAGTTCCGTTGTCATCGGCTCGAATCCTGCCGCACGGTAGGTTTCCATCAGGCTGACCATTGCGCCGCCACGATCACGGCTTTCACCGTGAACGTGCTCGAACAAATTTAACGACAAGGACTTTGAGCGGTCAAACAGACTGACATAGGTCTCTTGCAAAGTATAAATATCGGTGCTTCCCAACTCTGTCACAATCGGACGCAAATCCCGACGCGCAGCCGCCGTTAGCCGTGTATCCGAGGCCAGAACACCCCCGATTTCAGGCATAGCGTCTTGCAATTCCTTTGTCGGATAACTCAGGATCAACGAAAGCGCTTTTAAGGTACGATCTGTCATATCCTATGCCTCCTTCGGCATGGTAAATGCCGCTTTTTTGTGGCCGCCAAACAACGAACCTTTGCTTATACCCGTTGAACACCCATTGGTGTCGGTAAAGCCGCACCCGCTGCGCAAATCATAGGCATCTTCGACATTTTCGCGGTGTGTTGTCGGGATCACAAAACGGTCCTCATAATCCGCAATGGCCATGATTTTATACATGTCTTCGATGATACGACCCGTCAGTCCAACGCGTTCGGCAATACCTTCGTCAATCACACCGTCCACCGATTTTGACCGCATATAAGCGCGCATAGCCAGCATCCGTTCCAATGCACTGACCACCGGTTCTTCGTCGCCCGCCGTTAGCATATTTGCCAGATATTTCACCGGAATACGCAAAGAGCGTACATCGGGCATGTCGCCATCAACCCCGATACTACCCGCTTCAGCCGCATTTTGAATCGGCGAAAGCGGCGGGATATACCAAACCATCGGCAATGTGCGATATTCGGGATGCAACGGGAATGCGATTTTCCAATCCATCGCCATTTTCCAGATCGGGCTGGCTTGCGCCGATTTGATCCAATCTTCAGGCACACCGTCACGCCGTGCCGCTGCAATCACTTCCGGATCGCTCGGATCAAGAAACACATCCAGTTGCGCATCATACAGATCGGTTTTTTGTTCAGCGTTTGCCGCTTCTTCGATCTTGTCAGCATCATAAAGCATCACACCCAAGTAGCGGATACGGCCAACACAAGTTTCAGAACAAACCGTTGGATTACCACTTTCAATGCGCGGGTAACAGAACGTACATTTTTCCGATTTGCCGCTTTCCCAGTTGTAGTAAATCTTTTTATAAGGGCAGCCCGACACACACATGCGCCAGCCGCGACATTTTTCCTGATCAATCAGAACGATGCCATCTTCTTCGCGTTTGTAGATCGCACCCGATGGGCAGGACGCCACACAAGCCGGATTCAGGCAATGTTCGCAAAGGCGCGGCAGATACATCATGAATGTATTTTCATATTCGCCGTAGATATCTTTTTGAATGCCTTCAAAGTTGTAATCTTCTGACCGTTTTGAAAACTCGCCGCCCAGGATTTCTTCCCAGTTCGGGCCTTTGACGATTTTTTCCATCCGTTCGCCGGTGATTTTGGAACGCGGGCGTGCCGTCGGGAACGCCTCCATTTCAGGGGCCGATTGCAAGTGGTCATAATCGAAATCATAAGGCTCGTAATAGTCGTCGATCTCAGGCAGGTCGGGATTACCGAAAATGTTCGATAATATCCGCCATTTCGCACCCTGCTTGGGTTGCAATTTGCCGCGCTTGGTGCGCTCCCAACCGCCGTTCCAACGCGACTGATTTTCCCAGTCGGTTGGATAGCCGGTGCCCGGTTTGGTTTCAACGTTGTTAAACCATGCGTATTCAACACCGTCGCGGCTGGTCCACACGTTCTTACATGTAACCGAACAGGTGTGGCACCCGATACATTTATCAAGGTTCAACACCATGCCTATTTGTGCGCGAACTCTCATTGTGCCGTCTCCTTATTTGTCGCGGGCTGGTCAAGCCAGTCAACCTTGCGCATTTTTCTGACGATAACGAACTCATCACGGTTGGAACCAACCGTTCCGTAATAGTTGAACCCGTAACTTTGTTGGGCATAGCCCCCGATCATATGGGTTGGTTTCACAGTTGTCCGAGTGACCGAGTTGTGGATACCACCGCGTTTACCGGTCTTTTCAGAGCCCGGCACATTCACGATCTTTTCCTGTGCGTGATACATGAACAGCGTACCGTTTTTGATCCGCTGTGAAACTACCGCGCGCGCAGTCAACGCACCATTGGCGTTGTAAACCTCGACCCAGTCATTATCAACCAGACCTGCAACTTTTGCATCATCTTCACTGATCCAGACCACCGGCCCGCCGCGATTAAGCGTCAGCATCAACAGGTTGTCGGAATAGGTCGAATGGATGCCCCATTTCTGGTGTGGTGTGATAAAGTTCAGCACTACATGCGGCTGGCCTTCATCGGTGTTAATCCCGTTAATGGTGGTTTTCATGTCCACCGGAGGTCGGTAGGAACAAAAGCCCTCACCAAAGGCACGCATCCACAGATGATCTTGATACAACTGTTGCCGACCTGTCAAAGTACGCCACGGTATTAACTCGTGCACGTTGGTGTAGCCCGCGTTGTAACACACATGTTCGCTTTCAATACCCGACCATGTGGGCGAGCTGATAATTTTGCGCGGCTGTGCGGCAATATCGCGGAAGCGAATTTTTTCATCCTCTTTCGGTAACGCCAGATGCGCATGCTCACGGCCCGTTGCCTTGGACAGCTCATTCCAAGCCTTCACCGCAACTTCGCCGTTGGTTTCCGGTGCCAGCATCAGGATCATTTCGCAGGCGTCAATAGCAGTGTCAAGTTTTGGCATGCCTTTCGATACGCCTTCATCCAGCACCACACCGTTCAGATCGCGCAAGTGCTGCACTTCCACTTCGGTGTTCCAGTTGATGCCCTTGCCACCGTTACCCAGCTTATCCAAAAGCGGGCCGATAGAGGTGAACATTTTATAAAGGTTCGGGAAATCCCGTTCGACCACAATATAATTTGGCGCGGTTTTACCCGGGATCAGATCACATTCGCCTTTCTTCCAGTCCAGCACCTGATCCTGCGCAATTTCCGCAGGGGTATCGTGCAGGATAGGCAGTTGCACGATGTCGGTCTCAACGCCCAGAATTTCTGGCGACACTTCAGAAAATTTCTTGGCAATCGCTTTGAAAATTTCCCAATCCGATTTACTTTCATAAGCCGGATCAACCGCCGCTTGCAGCGGGTGAATGAACGGGTGCATGTCAGATGTGTTCATGTCATCTTTTTCGTACCAACTGGCGGTTGGCAGCACGATGTCGGAATAAACACACGTTGTGGACATGCGGAAGTCGATGGTCACCAACAGGTCAAGTTTTCCTTGCGGCGCATCTTTGTACCATTTGGCTTCTTTGGGCATTTCACCACCCTCTTCGCCCAAATCCTTGCCTTGAATACCGTGATCCGTTCCCAACAGATGTTTCAGAAAATATTCGTGGCCCTTGCCCGATGATCCCAACAAATTGGATCGCCAGACAAACAGGTTACGCGGCCAGTTTTCCGGTGCATCTGGGTCTTCACAAGACATTTTCAATTCGCCAGATTTCAATTGTTCCACAACATAATCGGGAACCGCTTTACCGGCTTTTTTGGCCGCATCAGCCACTTCCAGCGGGTTGGTTTTCAATTGCGGAGCAGAAGGCAGCCAGCCCATGCGTTCGGCGCGGATGTTATAGTCGATCAAGCTTGCATCCCAATCCCCGTCCGGGGCAGTAGGCGACAGAATTTCGCTTGGGCTCAACTGCTCATAACGCCATTGATCCGTGTGTGCATACCATGCGGAAGTCCCGTTCATATGACGCGGTGGGCGCATCCAATCCAGCGCAAAGGCCAGCGGTTGCCAGCCAGTTTGCGGGCGCAATTTTTCCTGACCCACATAGTGGCTCCAGCCACCGCCTGATTTACCGATACAACCACACATCACCAGCATGTTGATAATGCCGCGATAGCTCATATCCATATGGTACCAGTGGTTTAGACCGGCCCCCAGAATAACCATGGATTTGCCTTCGGTCTTTTCCGCATTCAGGGCAAATTCACGGGCAACGGTGATAATCTTATCGGCAGAAACTCCGGTAATTTTTTCAGCCCAAGCAGGTGTATTCGGCACATCCGTAGCATAATCCGTTGCCACCCAGTCACCACCCAAGCCACGGTCAAGACCGTAGTTTGCACAGAACAAATCAAACACTGTAGCCACAAGTACGTCTTTTTCACCAACTTTAATATGTTTAACTGGCACATTTTTTGTCAGCACATCAGGGTGATCGCATTTGGTGAAATGCTCGCTTGCATCGCCGCCGAAGTTGGGGAAATCAACGCCCACAACATCGTCGTGATCATCTTCCAGAATATTGGACAGTTTCAGTTCGGTATCGTCGCCTTTGGCGCGTTCTTCCAAATTCCATTCACCATCTTC
>CAZMMG010000020.1:0-15769 GCA_964567355.1 uncultured Neptunicoccus sp. | reverse complement strand
GACTTATATTTTGCGCATCCGCAAACCTGCGCTTGGTACATTCGGAATTAAAGGTCAAAAACTATGAGCTGGCCCAAAAGTGAAAAACATAAAATGCGGAAAATTTCGCGTCGTGCGTTTGTGCTATTGGGTGCGCAAATGGGGCTTATGGCGGGGCTTGGATTTAGGATGCGCCAACTGGGCGTTGAGCAATCAGCACAATTCAGGTTGCTGGCGGAAGAAAACCGCATCAATTTACAATTGGTGCCGCCCATGCGTGGATTGATTTATGACAGAGGTGGCAATCCTGTTGCGCAGAATACGCCGTTATACCGCATTCAAATGGTACGAGAGCAGGCCATTAATCCGAAGCGTGTTTTGCGTAAACTTGCCGAGATTATTCCCCTGACCGATGCGGATATTACGCAGGTCTTGACCGCGATGGCAAAGCGCAGGCCTTGGGTTCCTGTCACGGTAACTGAAAATCTGGAATGGTTGCAGGTTGCCAGTGTTGCGGCCAATGCACCCTCTTTACCCGGGGTCTCGCCGATAGTCGGGTCGTACCGAACCTATCCGAAACCTGATGAGTTTTGCCATATTATCGGCTATGTCGGCCCGGTCAGCGATTATGATTTAAGCAAGATACAAGACGATGACCCCCTGTTGCGTATTCCGCGGTTTCAAATCGGAAAAAATGGCATTGAGGCGCGTGAAGAGCATGATCTGCGGGGCAGGGCCGAGATTAAGCGGATCGAGGTCAACTCGGTTGGGCGGGTGATGCGCGAGATTAGTAGCAAAGCGGGTAACCCCGGTAAAAACCTGCAACTGACAATCGACGACAGATTGCAGCGTGCTGCCCAAGATAGCATCAAGGGCGAAAGTGCTGCCGTTGTTTTGATGGATGTAAAGAGTGGTGATCTTTTGGCACTGGCTTCGGCCCCGACATTTGATCCCAATAAGTTTGTGACCGGCATTTCGGTTGCGGACTGGAAAAGCCTGAACCAAAACAAGTTCCGTCCGCTTGCCAATAAAACCGTGTCAGGCACCTATCCGCCTGGTTCTACTTTTAAAATGGTTGTGGCCCTTGCGGCACTGGAAGCGGGGCTGGTTGACCCCGAAGAAGAAATTCGTTGTACAGGCAGCATAGAAGTATCCGGCAGCACCTTCCATTGCTGGCGTAGGGGCGGACATGGGCAGGTTAATCTTGTTCGTTCATTGCGCGAGTCATGTGATGTCTATTATTACGAATTGGCGCAACGTGTTGGTATTGAAAAAATATCCGAAATGGCCCGTAAACTGGGCCTTGGAATACACCATGACTTACCCCTGACGGCGATCCGAAGGGGATTGGCCCCGACAAAAGCCTGGAAACGTAAAGTCAAAGGTAAAGACTGGATTATCGGCGATACGCTCAATGCCGGGATTGGCCAGGGTTTTACCCTGGCGTCGCCTTTGCAACTGGCCGTTATGGCTGCACGGATTGCTGCGGGTACAGATATTAAACCGCGCCTAATAAATACGATCGGCGATGGATTGATACCGGTCAAAGGTGATACCAGCTTGGATATTAACCCCGAGCATCTGGCTATAGTGCGGCGCGGCATGTTCGAGGTGGTCAACAGTTCTCGGGGCACTGCGCGGGGATCGAAAATACGGCTGAAAGGCATGGAGATGGCTGGAAAAACCGGCACAAGCCAAGTGCGCCGTATCACCAAGAAAGAACGGAAAAGTGGTGTGATTCACAATAAGGATTTACCCTGGAAACGGCGAGATCACGCATTGTTTGTCGCTTTTGCCCCCTATGACAATCCCAAATACGCGATTTCTGTTGTTGTGGAACATGGCGGCGGTGGGTCAAAAGTGGCAGCCCCGATTGCGCATGATGTGATGTTAGCGGCTCTTGAGGCTGCTGATATGGGCTATGGGGCACTGCCATCGCAAAAGCGGCGCACAGGCGATCCGGATGAGCAAACTCCGCAATCCCCCGTAAAAACCAAGGATCGCGCATGAGTTATTATGATCGGCAGAATTATGATCTGCCCACTGGGTTTCGCAAAGTTTTGGCTTATAACTGGGCTTTGACGTTGTTGATAATTGCGGCTTGTTCGATCGGTTTTTTGATGCTGTATTCGGTGGCAGATGGTAATATCAACCGTTGGGCGCGCCCGCAAATGATACGTTTTGCAATGGGGTTGGGCCTGATGACCATTATGGCGTTTATTCCCATAGGCTTTTTTCAAAAGCTGTCTTTTCCGACCTATTTGCTGGCTTTGGCATTGCTTGTGGCCGTGGCTGTTCTGGGTGATGCAAGTAAAGGTTCGCAACGCTGGATCAATCTGGGATTTATGCGGCTGCAACCCTCGGAGTTGATGAAAATTGCCTTGGTGATGGTTTTGGCATCCTATTATTCTTGGTTGGATCAGGATAGGGTTTCAAAACCGCAATGGCTATTGCCGCCGATTGTTTTGACCCTTGTGCCGATGTTTCTGGTTTTGAAGCAACCTGATTTGGGCACCGCAATTTTGTTGTTTGCCGGTGCTGCCATTATGATGTTCATCGCCGGTGTCAGCTGGTGGTATTTCATAACCGGCGCCATGGCCGCAGGCGGGTTGGTTTTTGCGGTTATCATTTCCAAAGGCCAATCGTGGCAACTTTTGAACGATTACCAATATAAACGCATTGCAACATTTATGGATCCATCAAGTGATCCATTGGGGGCGGGGTATCATATTACACAGTCAAAAATCGCTTTGGGTTCTGGCGGGTTATCGGGTCGGGGCTTTATGCAGGGCACGCAAGGGCGGTTGAATTTTTTGCCTGAAAAACACACTGACTTTATTTTTACCACATTGGTGGAAGAATTTGGTTTTATTGGCGGCATGACCCTATTGCTGATCTATTGTCTGATCATCGTTTTTTGCGTGTCGTCGGCCATATCGAATACCAACCGTTACGGCGCACTTGTGACGCTGGGGGTGGCGGCGACATTCTTTTTCTACTTTGCCGTCAACATGTCGATGGTCATGGGTTTGATGCCGGTGGTGGGTGTGCCTCTGCCACTTGTCAGTTATGGCGGTTCTGCAATGTTGGTCTTGCTGGCAGGCTTTGGGCTGGTGCAAAGTGCTCATGTTCACAGACCTAGGTAGCTGCCCATGACCGTGACCGCTTTATTCACTGCACCAAAGGCCAGATGGCTGGATTATGAGCTGCATTTGAACCGCTTGTTCAAGCAGGCGGGGCTGGATGTTGATCTGGTGCAACAGACGGCTGATCCGCTGAGCGTTGACTATATCATCTATGCCCCGAACGGGCCGTTGCAAGATTTTGCGCCCTATAAAAATGCAAAGCTGGTACAAAGCCTGTGGGCGGGGGTCGAGGTGGCTTTGCGCAACAAAACCCTGACCCAACCGCTTGCCCGCATGGTTGACCCCGGCATGTCCGAGGGTATGGCAGATTATGTGCTGGGCCATGTTATGCGGCATCATTTGGGAACGGCGCGTATTGCGGCGGTCAAGCCCGGGGAGTGGCGCAACGATTTGATCCCGCCTTTGGCACGCAACCGCACTGTCGGATTTCTGGGTATCGGTGCCCTAGGCATGTATTGTGCCCATGCGGTCGCCAAACAGGGCTTTCGGGTGCTGGGCTGGTCGCGTAAATTGAAATCGGATGCTGTTGTGACCTGTTATGCCGCCGATGATGGCTTGCATAAGGTTCTGGCACAATCGGACATATTGGTTCTGCTGCTACCCGATACCGCTGCTACAAAAAACATCATAAATGCGAATACTATTGCACAAATGAAAGACGGGGCTGCGATTATCAACCCCGGGCGCGGGCCGTTGATTGACGATGCCGCCCTGCTGGCGGGTCTGGACAGCGGCAAGCTGTCAGCGGCGACTCTGGACGTTTTTCGCACCGAACCGCTGCCTGCAGATGATCCCTACTGGACGCACCCAAAAGTTCTGGTGACACCGCATATCGCATCCGAAACCCGGCTGGATACATCCGCCGCGGTTGTGGTGGATAACATTAAACGCGGCGAGACAAACAAACGATTCTTACATCTGGTTAACCGAAATGCGGGCTATTAACGCAGCTTTGGCGGCTTGTCGGGGTCAGACCCCGGGGCTTTGATTGCATGCGCCTGGGGATCTTGCAGGTCGGGTAAATCAAACCGCAAGGCGACCTCGGTCAATTGGGCGCAGATCGGATCGGTGGCGCGCAAAAACAACACATCCAATGTGCCTGCTTCAATGCCGCTGAAGGTTAGAACCTCGGATATGGCGGCGGTGATCGCGCCCTTCGCCGGTTCAAGCGCATCTATAAAAGCAATGACATGGCCTTTGGGCGCATCCTCATAGGCCAGTTCAGCCAGATAGGCGGATTTGGCCAGCCCTGCCATCGTTGCCAGTTTTGTGTCAAGCGAGCGGATCAGTATTTCAGGTACAGAGCCAGGGGCATAGACGGCAGTCGGTTTAGCGGTGGTTTCTTCAGGCGCCACAGACAGGGTTTTGGCCAACCATGTGACCGCAGTCTCGGGTAACAACATAGAGGACGGGGCCACCGACAGGTTCACCCCCAACCCGACGCCCTGTCCGTTCAGCATTTGTGCAATCATTCGACCGCTCAGGCTGATGTAGGGGGTTGGCACTTGCGAGAATTCCACCAGCCGTTCTTCGCGGTCAAACACCAGCGCGTATTTCTGGCCTTCGACAGGGAAAATGATCGGTTTGGCTATATCATCCACAGGTTCCGCTTCGAGCAGCAAGAACAGCTCGCAATCCGCAAGGCGTTCATAAAACTGCAAACGCAAGCCATCATTGTCGGGGAGGGCATCCATTGCCGCGTGGGCTTTGTCGAGCAGTGTCATTTGCCTGTCTTTCAATCGGGTCGAACCACGGGATTTGTTTTAGCTATGCAGTATTGCGCCACGCGGCGGGAGGCAATGAAAATATGCCGAAATACCATGCGCGGCCTTGTTGCTTTAGAATACCCCTGCTGCGGCAAATGTTTGCCAAGCAAATTTAACGTATTTGCTGCTAAATTGATGCCGCCCCGGAAACAGGCAAAAATCCATGATTTTGCCCTGTTTGTTGGTGCGGTATTCACAAGTTAGATTGCCGGTTTTCTGCTTTTTTGCCGCGCCAAAATGACCGTAGTTTCGGTACATGGCCAAAGCCTGCATCACATCGCCCTGATGCGTGCTTTCTATCTTGCGCCCTTTTAGGGGGACAGTGCGATCGGTCAGCCCGTGGACATAAACCACATTGGCAATGGGGCCGGTGCAGGTTTTCGGGATTTTCAGCCAAAAGGTACCTGCCATGGGCGCATATGCGGCAAACCTGTCACTGCGCGCACATACAAGGTTCCACACCATCATGCCACCAGCGGAAAACCCCGTGACCATCATCCTCTTGGTATCAATGGCAAAACGGTTTGAGGCGTCTTTGATGACATCATCGAAATATTTATATTCAGCGGAACCGTCACTGTTGAAATTATGCGGTGAATAGGGAAGATCCCAGCCCCGGCCGACGGATTTTACCGCGATTAGGGCCAGCCCCAAATCCGATACCGTACGGCGCAGGGTTTTGTTGCGCATAACCCCCGCTGCCGTGCCTTGGTAGCCATGGGCAAAGATAATTGCACCTACTGGGGTTTTTCCGTCATAGCCCTGCGGCATGGCAATGCGGTAATGCCGCTTGCCAACCATGCAGTTGCTGTTGGCGCCGCAGGCCATAAGCGATGACGCCATCGCGGCCATAAAAATACCGCTTAAAAATATCTGTTTTATAAAATTCATGATCTTCCCTATCTATGTCACTGTTTTATAAATGCCTTTATCAGGTAAAATCCTCAAATCACAAAACTGTGGGGCTGAAACGGTACCCCGATAAAATACTTCGAAGATTATAGAAATAATACTTGCTTCATTTCTATGTTTCTATAAATATCGAAATATGAAAAGATTCGAAAATACCGCTCTCTCGCTTGAACAAGCTGCCACTGCCTTTGCGGCGTTAGGCTCGGAACAACGCCTAAGTGTGTTGCAATCTCTTGTGCGTGCTGGCCCTGACGGGCTTTCGATGGGGGATTTGGGTGTACGTACGGGGGTGACGGGATCAACCCTGACGCATCATTTGAAGTTTTTAACCGCCGCAGGGCTGGTGATACAGGCCAAACAGGGCCGCTCGATTATCTGTGCCGCGGTGGCTTACGACATGGCCGAGGCCCTGTCGAAATTCCTGCTGCATAATTGCTGTGCTGACACTGATCACCCCCATAAAGGACATGACCATGGCTGATATCAGCACCCATTCGCACGCGAAAAGCGGTTTCGGATCAATCGATAAAGCGTGGTTGGCCATTGTTGTAACCTTTGTACTGGTCGCGGTATTTATACCAAACGCGTTAATCCCGACAGCAAAATTTGCCGCCCAGAATATTTTGCACACGGGCGTATTCATTACATTCGCGGTGGTGCTGGTTGCTTACCTAAGGGCCACGGGGGCCGAAGGCATTGTGGCAAAGGCGTTTCAGGGCAATCAGGTGCGGATGATCATATTGGCCTCACTGGTTGGCGGCCTGCTGCCGTTTTGTTCCTGCGAGGTGATCCCCTTTGTCGCCGCATTGCTGGCCATGGGCACGCCGCTGTCGGCTGTTATGGCGTTCTGGCTGGCCTCGCCGATCATGGATATACCGATGTTTATGATCGTCTCCAGCACATTGGGTGTTAGCTTTGCCATTGCCAAAACATTGGCGGCTGTCGGTATTGGTATGATGGGCGGGTTTAGCATTATGGCTTTTGCCAAAACCTCGGTTTTTACCGACCCGCTGAAACAGCAAGCCAAAACAAGCTGTGGCAGTTGCTGCGGCTCTGACCCGCTGTCAGGTAAGCCTGTCTGGCGGTTCTGGTCCGAGCCTGCGCGCAGAAAAACCTTTCGGGTGGTGGCAATAGAAAACGCGCTGTTCCTGTTCAAATGGCTGACCCTGGCCTATGTGCTGGAAAGCCTGATGATCCGCTACATTCCTGCGGGCTGGATTGCGGGGGTTCTGGGCGGTGACGGCTTTCAACCGATCCTGCTGGGCGCATTTGTCGGCGCACCTGCCTATCTGAACGGTTACGCTGCCGTGCCGTTAGTGCAAGGATTGTTGGAACAAGGCATGTCTCAGGGGGCGGCAATGAGCTTTATGATGGCCGGCGGCGTCAGCTGTATTCCCGCCGCTGTGGCTGTTTGGGCCTTGGTCAAAACCCGGGTATTTATGACCTATATCGCCCTTGGCATAATCGGGTCACTGATTGCCGGGCTGGCTTGGGCGGCGTATGTTTAGGGGGCGCTTCGGCTTAGGCGTTGCCAGCACTGTCTAAATCATAAAATTCACAATCAAAGCTGCACCCAGCATAACCGCGATCGACAGCACCATCGCCCCTGTGGGCCAATTTCGGGCCATGCGGCCTTCTGGCCCGTAGGATTTATACAGGCGGTTAATGGTTCTGTTGGCGGTTTTCCCGAGCAAAGCCACCAGCCAACCGTAACAGGTGCCAACCGCCCAGGTCAGCCAGATGATCACGGCAGGCCCGGCTTTGCGGTATGTCCAGTCGGTATCCAGATTGATGGCGCGGATTTCTGGCGGGTGGATGCCTTTGCGAAACAAAAAGGTAAAGGCCAACAACGCAAACAACAGCAGTTGCAACTGCGCCATAACGTGGTTCATTGTGTTGGCGTTATAATCAACATCATAGGGCAGCAGCGCGTATAGATATTGCGGGAACACTCCGATCATGATGCTGAAAAACGCGGCCAAGCCCATGGCGATCAGCATATGGCGCGGGGCTTCGGCCGGACGTTTGCCGCTATCGTGGGCAAAGAAAGCAAAAAACGGGATTTTGATGCCCGAATGTGACAACACACCGGCAGAAGCAAATATAAGCGCGTACCAGACAAACTGGTAATGGCCTTCGGCCACCGCTGTCAGGGTCAAGGATTTGGTGACATAGCCCGAGGTCAACGGGAAGGCCGAGATTGAGATCGCGCCGATCAGACAGAATATCGCCGTTAGCGGCATGGTGCGATACAGCCCGCCTATTTCCGAGGCTTTCGATGTGCCGGTGCGGTATAGCACCGCCCCGACGCTCATGAACAAAAGTGATTTATAAAGGATTTCGGCCACCAGATGTGATGCAGCGCCGTTCATCGCAAGGTCTGTGCCGATGCCGACACCAACCACCATAAAGCCCAGTTGGTTGTTCATTGAATAGGCCAGAACCCGGCGCAGGTCGTTTTCAATCTCGGCAAAGAATATCGGGAACAGGGCCATGATGGTGCCGATATAGATCAATATCTCGGTTCCGGCAAAACCGCGTGCAAGGGCATAAACCGCCAGTTTGGTGGTAAACGCCGACAGGATTACCGTGCCGCTGACAGTTGCTGCAGGATAGCTGTCCTGCAACCAGTTGTGCAGTAAAGGAAAAGCGCATTTGATACCGAAAGCGATAAAGATAAACCATGTGGCAGGACTGCCAAGGGTCATCCTGTCAAAACCGAGCGAGCCGGTTTCGCGGTAGAAAAGTGCGATACCTGAAATTAGCAAAACGCCTGATCCGACCTGGATGATCAGGTAGCGCATGCCGGTATTGAACGCGCCTTCAGTGCCGCGTGCCCAGATCAAAAAGACCGATGCAATCGCGGTACCTTCCCAAAAGAAAAACATCGTGACCATGTCGCCGGAAAGCACCGCACCGATGGCAGACCCCGCATAAACAAGAGCGGCCACTTGTTGAACCGGCCCTTTGACATGCCAGGCAAAAACATTGCCGATGAAGGCGGCAAGACAGAAGATCAGCACAAACATGCGTGACAGGCGGTCAATGCGCATGGCTTCCAGTTGAAAGCCGAAAAATTCATAAGGGGCAAAATTGCCGAAACCCAATGACCAGACATGCCAAGCCGCAAGGACGGGGGCAATCAAGGTTGCAACACTGCGTATCGGGCCTTTGGGCAGAACCAGAATAAGACCCGCCATTGCAAAGAAGATAAAGGCGGTGGGGATCAAATCAAACATCCGCATTGTCCTTTATATCAAGCTGGTCTGCGGGATAGTCTTCACGGTCTACGGCTTTATCCCCGTAATAATTCTCGGGACGTTTAATGAAAAATCGCAGCACATTGACGGCAAGGATCAGCCCCGTAAACATTATAAAGCCATAAAAGGCAAAGAAGCCCCGGATATATTCCGCAAAGAAGTGCCCGTGGGGGGTGTAGGCCCAGTTCAAGCCCAGCAAAATCAGACAGGCGAGAATTAAAACCCAGACGATTTTTTTGTCGGAGCCGGGCCTGTCGACCCATGTCAGGATACGCCCTAATGCGGGGTATGTGGACGGGTCGTCTTTTGGTTTTTGTGCCATGTGTCTTAACCCTCCTTAATTGCTAACAATGGGTAACAGGAAGTTCAGAATGCTTCCCGCATAAAAAAACAGAACAATACAGCCTGCGGCAGTGATCGCAGGTGGTAGCCAGACCAGCAAAGGGGCTTCGGCAAATTTATTGGGTAGTTTGGTGTCTGTCGCAGGGCGAAAAAAACCGCGCCCGACGATCGGCAGAAGATAGGCAATATTCAAAAGAGAGCTGACCATCAGCACCCCGACGATAATCAGATGGCCAGCATCCACCGCCCCCAGTATCAACAGGAATTTCGACCATGAGCCGCCCAAAGGTGGCAGGCCGATAATCGACAGCGACCCAATTAGAAAGGCCCCAAAGGTGATTGGCATGATGCGGCCCAGCCCCTGCATCTGGCTTACTTCGGTTTTGTGGTAAGCGGTATAGATCGCACCGGCGCACATAAACAGGGTGATTTTGCCCATCGCGTGCATGGCAATTTGCATCGCCCCGCCCAGTACACCCAACGATGTCGCCAGCGCCATGCCAAGGGTGATATAGGCCAGTTGCGAAATAGTGGAATAAGCTAGTCGCGCTTTGAGATTATCTTTGGTCATCGCCACAAAGGAAGCAGCGATAATGGTATAGGCGGCCAGCCACATCAGCCATTCTGACGCGCCTGTGTTGGCCAGAAAATCGATGCCGAAAATATAGATGCCGACCTTGAGCATGGTGAACACACCCGCCTTGACCACCGCTACCGCGTGCAGCAAGGCCGAAACCGGTGTCGGGGCAACCATCGCGGCAGGCAGCCAGCGGTGGAACGGCATCAATGCAGCTTTGCCAATGCCGAACGCGTAAAGGCCCAACAGGAACGGCACCATGGCAGGGGCGATATGGCCTGCCAAAATACCGCCTTTGGTAAAATCAAGCGTGCCGGTAAGGCTGAATGTCCAAATGATACCCGTCAGCAGAAAGGCAATGGACGTGCCCATCAGGATGCTTAGATAGGTGCGCGCGCCCTTGATGGCTTCGGGTGTGCCTTTGTGCGCAACCAGCGGGTATGTAGACAACGTCAGGATTTCATAGAACACAAACAGCGTAAACATATTGGCGGCAAAGGCGATGCCCATGACGGCGGCAATGGCAATGGAAAAACAGGCAAAGAACCTTGCGTGATGTTCTTCGTGGTTTGCACGCATATAACCGATGCCGTAAACATGGGTGATGATCCACAAGCCGGCCCCGATGATGGCAAACAACAGGCCAAGCGGTTCAACCTGAAAAGCAATATCCAGACCAGAGACAACCTCGAACAACTCGAAACGCCCGGTTGTGCCGCTGCCGACATTGCTCAGGATCACCAGAACGCAGGCGAAGGTTAGAACCGCGCAAAAAAACGTTATGCCGTCGCGCAGGTTTTCGCGTTTTGCCAGAACCATGTTACCGGCCATGGCCAGAGCCGGGATCAGCATGGTTAGGTAAAGGGCTGTTGATGTGTTCATAATTCCATGCGCCCCTATTGCATCATTCCGGCGGAACCCGCCATCAGGCTTTGGGCCGCTGTGCGTGCCGTGCCAAGTGTCAATTCCGTATCAAAGCCGAACCAGATACAGGCCCCCGCCAAAACCAGCATCGGGATCAGCATCATCGGGGGAGGATCGTGTGCGGTGCAGTTTTCGGCCGGCGGGTTCAGATACAACACCTCGAATATACGCCAGACATAGACCACCGCCAGAAGCGATGACAACATGATGGCAATGGCAAGCAGCCACCAGCCGTTTTCAAACGCAGCCTGCACCAGCACCCATTTTGATATAAACCCGGCAGTGCCCGGTACTCCCATCAGGCTTAAACCGCTTGCGACCATTGCCGCACCTGTTAGGGGCATTTTGCGGCCCAGACCTTTGAGATCATCAAAAAACGCGCTGCCCGAATACATCACCATTGCGCCGACCCCCATAAATAGGGTGGCTTTGGTGATGCCGTGATTGAACAGATGCACCAAGGATGCCGAGACGCCCGTGGTGTTCAGCATTGAAAAGCCGATCAGCATATAGCCGATTTGCGCAATCGACGAATAGGCCAGCAAACGTTTGATATTGGTCTGGAAGATTGCCACAAAAGACGCGGCAAACATCGCCATCAGCGCAAACGGGATAAAGATGATATAAAGCGACCACGCCTCAAACTCGAATCCTGGCGTGAACGGGGTGAAGATCGAAAACAAGAAGCGCATCATAACATAGATCGCGGCTTTGGTGCCGGTGGCGGCAATAAAGGCGGTCACCGCCGAGGGCGCGAATGTGTAAGCATTGGGAAGCCAGTGATGCAGCGGGTATATTGCAACCTTCAGCCCCAGTCCGACAATGATAAAGGCAAAACCCGCCCGCAGCGTACGATTATCGCCTTGCCCTTTGATAAGATCGGCCAAGTCGGCCATGTTCAGCGTACCTGTGGTCATATAAAGCAGGCCCAGCCCGATGACAAAGAAAGTCGCCCCGATAGTTCCCATGATCAAATAATCATAAGCTGCCGTTAAGGCGCGTGGATTTTGGCCCGCGCCTTGGGCAACAAGCACATAGCCCGACAGGGATGATATTTCCAGAAAAACGAAAACATTAAACGCATCCCCGGTGATGACCATCCCCATCAGCCCTGTAAAGCACAGCATAAAACAGGCGTAAAACAAGGTGTGATTGCGTGCGGGAATTTCGGCTTTGACGCTTTCATAAGCATAGGGCAGAACGATGGTGCTGATCGCCGAGATCAACACCAGAATTAGGGCATTTGCAGCATCAACCCGGTACTCGATCCCCAAAGGCGGCGCCCAGCCGCCGATATGGTATGAAATAACGCTGCCATCCCACACTTGGGTCAGAAGCAGGCTAGCAATGACAAAAGCCGTGGCACTGACCACAAAGGCAATGAACCATGCCAGTTTGCGGCTGCCGATAAGAACGATCAGCGGGGCCGATATCAGCGGGATCACGACCTGTAAAACCGGTAAATGATCCATAAGACTGCGTGCGATTAGCGGGGCTTCAATCGTTGACATTATGCACGCCCGCCCATGGCAGGGCCGTATTTTTTATTGTCTGCCGCACTCATCTCGCGTTCAATTTTCAAAATCTCGTCTTCTTCAATGGTATCGTAAACTTCACGGATGCGGATGATCAAAGCCAGTGCCAGCGAAGTGGTGGCAATACCAACAACGATCGCAGTCAGGATCAACACATGGGGGATCGGGTTGGAATAGATAATATCGGGGTCTATTTTCAGCTTGCCCTCACTGTCTATAGGGTAAATCGGGGCGGTGCCGCCGGTTACTTTGCCCATGGATATATAAAGCATGAAAACCGCTGACTGAAAAATATTCAACCCGACGATTTTTTTCACCAAATTGCCACGCGCCACAACGATATAAAGACCTGTCATCATCAAGACGATGAACAACCAGTAATTTATATGGCCGACGATAAATCCCCAGTTCAGTAATTTTTCCATCACCAATCCTCATCCTTCATCGGCGGCGGGCGGCTGGCAAAAGCGTAGTAAATTGCAATCATCACGCCTGTTACGGTGATGCCGACACCTAATTCAACTGCAAATATCCCCCAATGCTGACCATGGCTTGGGTGATGTGGTGAAAAGGCGGCGTAATCCAGAAAGTTATAGCCCAAAAACAGGCTGGCATAGCCGGTGCCTGCGTAAATCAACACGCCCAAAGCAACCATTTTATGCACCAGCCAAGGCGGGAAAACCTGTTGTACTTTTGCCAGCCCGAATACCAGACCGTAAAGAATAAAGGCCACAGCCATAATCACACCGGCCTGAAAGCCGCCACCGGGTGAAAAATCACCGTGAAATTGAACGTAGAAAGCGAAAAGAATAATCGCGCCCACCAGCATTTTCGTGACAACACGCAAGATAAGATGATGCTGCATCAGGCGTCCTCTTCTTCATCTTCGCGCCGCCTGCGGGCCAATCCGCTGATAAGCAGTAAAACACCGATACCGGCGGTAAATACCACGGTGGTTTCGCCCAAAGTGTCATAGCCACGGTAGCTAGCCAAAACTGCTGTCACCACATTAGGCATGTCAATTTGGTCAATGGTGCCTTGCATATATTCCGGTGCCACATGCAAATATGCTGGCGCATTAGGATCGCCAAGCCCCGGCATATCAAGCGTGCCATACATAAGGGCTGCTCCGGTAATTGCCGCCACAACAAAAGGCACAAACCCCGAGCGCGTGGTTGCTTTTGTGGTTCTAACCGTCAGTGAAATTGTACCCAACATCAGAACCGTTGAAATACCCGCGCCCACGGCGGCTTCGGTAAAGGCCACATCGACCGCGTCCAAAGTGATTAGCAACAATGCGGACAACAGGCTGAAAACGCCTGAAAGCATCACAACCGCGAACAATTTATTCAAACGCACAATAGAAAGAGCGGTTAGAACCAGCATGGTGAAAAGAATGAAATTGATGATCGTATCAACCATATCAATCGTTTCCTTTTTCTAACTTGCGATTATCGTGGTCACTATCGGGCTTGGCCCCCGAGACAAGTGCTGCATTTGCAACCGCGTGGGTCGCGGTCGGCCCAGTGATGAAAATAAATGCTGCGATGATTAGTAATTTCACGGCTATCAACGTTGGCCCCGCTTGCAGGCACATGCCCAAGACAAGCAGGATCATTCCAGCGCTGTCGGTCACGGATGCGGCGTGCATGCGCGACCAGAAATCCGGAAACCGCAGGATGCCGATCGCCCCGATAAGGGTGAAAACGCTGCCTGCGAGGATTAAAATCCAACTGAGTGCCCAGATAGCAATATCCCAAGTCATGTATTGTTACCCTTGGTATCAGGGGCTTGTGATACATCACCAAGGGCGCGGTAGCGGAAGAATTTCAGGATAGCGATAGTGCCGACGAAATTGATCAAGGCGTAAAGCAGGGCAATGTCCAGAAAATCTGGACGGCCATTTAAAAACCCCAAGACCGCGATGAAAAGCATCGTAAGCGTGCCAAAGCTGTTCACTGCTAAAACGCGGTCATAAAGCGTGGGGCCGCTGTAAAGCCGCACCAGAACCAGAACCATAGAGATGAACAAGGCGATTGCGGCAACCAGAAACATTATGCACCTACGCTTTCAACGGCAGACACATGCGCATCCATATCCGCAAGGGCAGCCATGTCATCGGCGGTGTAGGCGACCGCATGCACCCAGAAACAATCTTCTTCCACCTCGACAGAAATAGTGCCGGGGGTCAGGGTGATGGAATTTGCAAAAATGGTTTGGCCAAGATCGGTTTTCTGTGTGAATGGCACTTTGAAAAAGTGCCGGTTCAGGGGCATTGAAGGCGACAGGATTATTTTGGTGACCATCCAGTTTGCCTTGGCAATTTCGACCATCAGCCATAGCCAGTACAGCAGGGTTGCAACGGGTTTGAGCCGAATTTCCATTCGTTTTGTATCAGCAGCATTGTCCATACGGCGCATAATCAGAACGGCAACAATTGAAGATGCAACACCAAGCCAGATGAGAAGCGGATCGTAAATTCCGGACATCAACCACCAAAGCACAAATAGCGCCAGTGCAGTCAGTAGTGCTCGAAGCATCTTTCCCCCAATTTTCGGCCAGTAAAACGATGCCATGCTTATAGCTTCGAAAATTGGGTATATCAACTGTGATAAACAGCAAGGATTGTAAATAACTTAATATAGTTTAAAGTTAAACTATATTGCCAACCCACATAATTCAGGGTCTTTTTGTCACATTTTATTTCGCAAACAGGTTAAATCGGCATATATGATGCAATTCGGGATAAATCGGGTACAAATTTATTGCATTTGACACTCCTTAGATTGCATATTGAGCCTAATAATAATCCCTTCATGATTGAGGGGTATAAAAGGCTGCGGTGAAAGCAGGCAGAGCAAACGGGTTGAGGCCTCAGAAGTGATTGAGTTCAGAAATGTGAGTAAATCCTTTTGGACAGGACAAAAACGCAAGATCATTCTGGATCAAGCGTCTTTTCGCGTGGAAATAGGTAGAAGCATCGGAATACTTGCCCCCAATGGTACCGGGAAAACCACACTGATCAATATGATGTGCGGCTTGGAAAAACCTGATGAGGGGGAAATTTACCGTACCTCTAGAATATCGTTTCCACTGGGTTTCATGGGCGGGTTGAACAACAAGCATTCGGCGACGGAAAATAGCCGGTATATTGCGCGGCTTTACGGCTTGGATGCCGATTATGTAGAAGCTTTTTGCCGGTACCTATGCAATCTGGAAGAATATTTTGATATGCCGATCGCAACCTATTCAAGCGGAATGAAATCAAGGTTGATGCTGGCATTGTTACTTGCGCTGGAGTTTGATATTTACCTCATAGATGAAGGTA
>CAZMMG010000019.1:0-15848 GCA_964567355.1 uncultured Neptunicoccus sp. | reverse complement strand
GCTGACGCTGGCCGCCGCGTGGCGCTTGGACGAAGGCTTGCCCGCCAACCGCGAAATTGCCAGTGCGAAACTCTATGCCAGCGAAATGTTGGCGCGTGTGACGGATCGGACGTTGCAGATTTTCGGCGGTATGGGGCTGATGGATGATTTCCCCATCGAGCGTTTCTGGCGTGATGCGCGGGTGGAACGGATTTGGGATGGCACCTCGGAGATCCAACGCCATATCATCAGCCGCGATTTATTGCGTCCTTTGGGGGCATAAGATGGGGCTGGACAGGCTATTTCGGCCCAAAAGTATCGCTGTCATCGGTGGCGGTTCTTGGTGTTCCAATGTCATCGTGAAATGCCGAGAAATTGGCTTTACGGGGGCTATTTACCCGGTGCATCCAACGAAAGACAGTATCGACGGGGTGCCGTGTATCTGCTCGATTGCGGAACTGCCCGAAGCACCCGATGCCTGTTTTATCGGTATAAACCGCGTTGCCACGATTGAAACGGTGCGCGAATTGCACGCCATCGGGGCAGGCGGGGCAGTTTGTTTTGCCAGTGGTTTTCTGGAAAGTGCAGGCGAGGATGCGAATGGCGCTGACCTGCAAGTGCAATTGCTGGAAGCGGCGGGCGATATGACTATTATCGGCCCGAATTGCTACGGCTTTGTCAACTATCTGGACGGCGCACTGTTGTGGCCTGACCAGCATGGCGGGGTGCGGGTGGATAATGGTGTGGCGATTGTCACCCAATCATCCAACATCGCGATCAATCTGACCATGCAGCGGCGTGGACTACCTATTGCCTATGTGGTGACGGCAGGCAATCAGGCGCAAACCGGGTTGTCGAAAATCGGGGCGGCGTTATTGGCTGATCCGCGTGTGACTGCGCTTGGGTTGCATATTGAGGGTATTGACGATTTGCGCGGTTTTGAAGCCTTGGCTGCAGCCGCGCGGAAACTGGGCAAGCCGATTGTGGTGTTGAAAGTCGGAAAATCGCAACAGGCGCAGGCGGCGACAATATCGCATACGGCATCTTTGGCGGGTAGTGCAGCCGGGGCAACGGCCTTGATCAAGCGGCTTGGTATGGCCGAGGTGGGCACGTTGCCCGAGCTGTTGGAGGCTTTGAAACTTCTGCATATGGCGGGGCCATTGGCCTCGAATAAAATCGCGTCTATGTCGTGCTCGGGCGGTGAGGCCAGCTTGATGGCCGATTGCGCTGTGGGGCGCGATATTTGCTTTCCCGATTTGAGCGAAAGTCAGCATTCAAACTTGCGCGGTGCCCTTGGCCCGATGGTGAAGCTTGCCAACCCGTTGGATTATAACACTTATATATGGGGTGATTCTACCGCTTTGGCCAAAACATTTACCGCAATGATGGGGCCGGATTTGGCCCTTGGTGTGCTGATCTGCGATTTTCCACGGAAAGATCGTTGTGATCTATCGGAATGGGACGGGGTGATTGATGCGCTGGAGGTGGCCGGTAATGCCTCGGGGCGGCGGATGGCAATTACGGCTACGTTGCCCGAAAACATGCCCGAAGATGTCGCGGTTGATTTGGTCAAACGCGGTATCGTGCCGTTTTCTGGACTTGATGAAACTCTGGCCGCGATTGAAGCCGCGGCATTTTGCGGGCGGGGTCATCAAAATTGCCCGCCTGTGTTGGAACCAAAGCCTGTACAAAACCTGAAAACACTGACCGAAGCTGCCGCCAAGGCGATTTTGTGTGAATACGGTGTTCAAATTCCGCAATCGCTTGTCGCCCATACCGTTGATGAAGCCGGGCGCATCGCCGTAAAAATAGGTTTTCCCGTTGTGCTGAAAGGGCAGGGCATTGCGCATAAATCCGAAGCGGGGGCGGTTGCGTTGAACCTTGCGAATGAGACTGACGTTATGCGGGTTGCAAATACCATGCCTGCGGACAGTTTTCTGGTGGAAGAAATGGTCACGGATGTGGTGGCAGAATTGCTTGTGGGGGTGGTTCTTGACCCTGCGCACGGGTATGTTTTGACCCTTGCGGCAGGGGGTGTTTTGACCGAGCTTCTGACCGATAGTGTATCGTTGTTGCTGCCAAGTTCGGCATTTGAGGTTGAAACCGCTTTGGGACAGTTGCGCATTGCTAAATTATTGCAAGGGTTTCGCGCAGGGCCGTCAGCCAACATAAATGCTATTGTCGATGCTATCATGGCCGTGCAACGCTATGTTATGGAAAATGCCGGGCGCGTTGCAGAGGTCGAGATCAATCCTCTGCTATGTACAGCTAAAGATGCGGTTGCGGCGGATGCCTTGATCAGATCAGGAGAATATGATGACGGATAACCCGATTAAAACCAAACGTTGCGGCACGGTGCTGGAAGTCACGCTTGATCGCCCCAAGGCCAATGCGATTGATCTGGCCACCAGCCGTATTATGGGGGATGTTTTCGCCGATTTTCGCGATGATCCCGGGCTGCGGGTGGCTATAATTACTGGCGCAGGCGACAAGTTTTTCTGCCCCGGCTGGGATTTGAAAGCGGCGGCGGCGGGTGATGCGGTTGACGGCAACTACGGGGTAGGCGGTTTTGGCGGTTTGCAGGAATTACCCGACCTGAACAAGCCCGTCATTGCCGCCGTCAACGGGATTTGCTGTGGCGGCGGGCTGGAACTGGCCTTGTCCTGCGATATTATTCTGGCCGCAGATCACGCCACATTCGCCTTGCCTGAAATCCGTTCCGGCACCGTGGCGGACGCTGCATCTATAAAGCTGCCCAAACGCATTCCCTATCATATCGCGGTGGAAATGCTGTTCACCGGGCGTTGGCTGGACGCGTCCGAGGCCGCGCGTTGGGGCTTTGTCAACCACATCCACCCCGCCGCTGACCTGATGACCAAAGCCCGCGAAATGGCTGATCTTCTGGCATCCGGTCCGCCTTTGGTTTATGCCGCGATCAAGGAAGTTCTGCGCGAAGCTGAAGATATGAAATTCCAAGAGGCGCTGGGCAAAATTACCAAAAGCGAATTTCCGACCGTCAAAACGCTTTACAGCTCTGAAGATCAGATGGAAGGTGCCAAGGCGTTTGCGGAAAAACGCGATCCGGTCTGGAAAGGGCGGTAGGGGAAAGTTTATATGGGGGGGTGAAAATGGTCGGAGAGCTAAATCTTAATACGTTGCTATCAACGATGACAGCTACACTTGTTGAAGGCGTATATGTCTTTGTCACGTTGAAAAATCAGGCGGTTCCGACTGCTTTATCACCGCGTATGACATTTGTGGAAGCCGAAGGCACGACCTTGATCGTTACCAAAGATGAGGCCGAGGCCGCATCGCTGGACTATGAATTTCCTTGCCGCATGATCAGCCTTGAAGTTCATTCAGCACTTGAAGCTGTTGGTTTTATTGCACATATTGCGACCGAGCTTGCGAAAGCGGATATGGGGGTGAACCCGGTATCGGGTTTTTACCACGATCATCTGTTTGTGCCCGACGGGCGACAGGATGATGCGCTACGTATTTTGCAAAGAATAGCAAACGAGTTTTAGGGGCGGGATGAATTTGCCCTGAGCCAGCGATGCCAAATCAAATAATTTCCGGATGTTAATTATAAAGTAACCCTTATTGGGAATACACTACGGTAATGGGCTGTTTTGTGCGTTGGTATTTTTCCAAAATAGATGCGCAAAATTTATCTTGATAATGTTCTTGTTTTAGTCCCGTTAATAATGTTAGAACATAAATAGAACAAACCAGTCATTGTCGCATCGGATCGGATGTGAAATAAAAGGATGGAAACATGGGCGCAGTCTTACTTGATATGAATGATAAAAAAGCAATGAATAAACAAAAAGCACTTGAAGCGGCCTTGGGGCAGATCGAACGCCAGTTTGGTAAGGGCTCGGTGATGAAGCTGGGGCAGGAAGGCGCTGTTCTGGACATCGAGGCCACCTCGACCGGATCGCTGGGACTGGATATTGCTCTGGGCATAGGTGGCTTGCCGAAAGGGCGCGTCATTGAAATTTACGGGCCGGAAAGTTCTGGCAAAACCACACTTGCATTGCATGCGATTGCAGAAGCGCAAAAATCGGGCGGCATTTGTGCCTTTGTCGATGCCGAACATGCGCTGGATCCAGTTTACGCCAAAAATCTGGGCGTTGATACTGACGAGCTGCTGATCTCGCAGCCCGATGCGGGCGAGCAGGCGCTGGAAATTACCGACACATTGGTGCGCTCGGGCGCAGTATCTGTGGTTGTGGTCGACAGTGTTGCCGCCCTTACCCCCAAAAGCGAGTTGGAAGGCGATATGGGCGACCATCAGGTCGGCGCACAGGCGCGTTTGATGTCGCAGGCGATGCGCAAATTGACCGGTTCGATTTCGAAATCTAATTGCATGGTGATTTTCATCAACCAGATCAGGATGAAAATCGGGGTGATGTTCGGCTCTCCGGAAACCACATCAGGGGGCAATGCGCTGAAATTCTACGCCTCTGTGCGTCTGGATATTCGCCGCATCGGTGCTATCAAAGACCGTGACGAGGTTGTCGGCAACCAGACCCGGGTGAAAGTGGTGAAAAACAAAGTATCACCGCCCTTCAAACAGGTTGAGTTCGATATCATGTACGGCCAGGGCATTTCCAAACGCGGCGAATTGATAGATCTAGGGGTGAAGGCCGGATTGGTTCAAAAGTCGGGCTCGTGGTTTTCTTATGGTGATCAGCGCATCGGGCAGGGCCGCGAAAACGCCAAAAACTTCCTGAAAGAAAATCCCCATATGGCACTGGATATTGAGGATAAAATCCGCGCCGCACACGGGCTTGATTTTGATATGTCGGTAGAGGAAGCCAAGCTCGCCAAAAAAGAAGACGATGACGCGGTTGTGGAAGTTTAACTTTGGGTGTCAGGGCCTGTCAGCCCTGTACTACGGGGTTGCATATAGTTCACGGCGCAAGCGCTGTCCTGCCGAAGTTGCGATGCAGTTTCGGCAGGGGGGCTGGCCATCGCCTGTTTGTGGTGGCTAGCTTCGTTTCAGGTGTATCGTGAAATTTTTACGCAATGCCATATCCAGTTCCGGATCAAGCAGGGCATCTGACTTTTGTGACAATATTTCATTCTTCAGCTTAATGGCATTCTCAACCAAATCGGGCTTGTCCTTTTCCTGCCATTCCTTTGGCGAAGTGCGGTCGCCAAGTGTCGGATAGACATAGTCGCTTTGCATCCGGCCAAGGGTCTGATCGGTGCCCAGATAATGCCCCGGGCCATTGAGGCAGACATCCGCTATTTGATCCAGTGCCAGAGTTTCATCAGATACTTCAATACCGCGCACGCAACGCAAGGCTTGGCCAATCACGTCATCGGCGAGGATCAGGGATTCGAGACAAAAGCCCAGCAATGAAGCATGCATGCCGGCGGCCTCATAAACCATGTTCAAACCTGAAAGGCCGGCCATCACATTTGAGCACATCTGTTCCCAGCCAGCCTGCATATCAGGCATTTTCGCATCCGACGCACCGCCAGCAGCCCCACCGGGAAGGCCGTAAAACTTGTGCATTTGGGCGCAACCTGCGGTCAAAAGTGCCTGTTCTGCAGATCCCACAGACATGGCGCCTGTACGTAAGTCCAGCCCGAAAGGCCAAGTGCCGAATATTGCCGGATGCCCGGGTTTGATCGCGTTAACATAAACAATTCCGGCAAGGCATTCGGCGGTGGCCTGCGCAATCGCACCAGCCACGGTTGAGGGTGCTGTGGCCCCGGCCATGCCAGCGGAAAGCAAAAGCACAGGCATGCCGCCGCGAATACAGGCCTCCATCGTCTCACAGGCTTCGGTTGCAAATTTCATCGGAGGCACGACAAAACAATTGGTGTTTGAGATGAAGGGGCGTGCGCGATATTTATCTTCACCACCGGCGATTTGATAAATCATCTCAAACGCGCCTTTGACAAAGTCAGGCTCGGTGAAACTGATGCCAATATGTTTGGTTGTTCCCGAGCAACTCGCATAAATCGTGTTTAAGTCCATCTCGTAATTATCAGGAATATCACGACAAACCATTGGGCGTTGCAAGAAGTGCACATTGTCCAGCTTGTCCACAATTCTGGCGGCATTGTGCAAATCCTGCACCCCGCACTCGCGGTATTCATTGTGCTCGACATCCACCAAATGGACTGCAGCACCGGCGGTTCCGTAATGAACGCGGTTGCCAAAAACCTCCAGATCGTTCTTGCCATCGCGGCTGAATAGGGTGATTTTTTTAGCCGCGATTGCCAAAGCGTCTTCAATAACGGAACGCGGAAATCGCAGGCGGCCATCCTCGCCCAGAATTGCCCCGGCTTTAACCAATATATCTATGCCAGAAGGTGGGGCGTCGGCCATGCCAATAGTTTCTAGGGCCTTAAGGGCTGTTTCATGGATGCGTTGCACGTCTTGATCAGAAAGCGGTTTGTAAGTACCGCCTTCCAGCCCGGCACGGATGGGGCGGACGTTTTCGGCTAACGGGGCGGCGCGCATGGCTTGGCGCGCTGCACGGCCGCCTGATCTGCGGGTTTTATTTTTGGACATGTGGAATTCCTTGTAATTTGCTTGATTATTGATGGTTTTTCAGCAAAAAGCAGGCGAACCACGGGCCGCACGACCGCGACCTGCGCCAATCGTGTAAAGAATAAGGGCCGTCATCCAGTTTAGATCAATCATGTGACGATTAGGTCTTAAATAGAAAATCAGGCTTGTCCATTAGCGTCAATAATGTCGTTTTCAAAGTAGGGATATAAATTACAGTGTCAGTCAGCATGTTAAGCACATTCGTGAAACCTATGCATAAAGAGGGCTTGAAATTTGTCGGTATTTTTGCCGCGATCAGCCTTATTTTGTTTTTCCTCGTTAATATATTAGGCTGGATCGGTTTTGGTCTAACCATTTGGTGCTATTACTTCTTTAGGGATCCAAAACGATCTGTTCCGACCCGAGAAGGGCTGATTGTCAGCCCTGCGGACGGGATTGTATCATTGATCGAAATGGCCATGCCGCCCGAAGAATTGAACGTGGGCACGGAACCTTTGTTGCGGGTCAGCGTTTTTATGAGCGTGTTCAACTGCCACATCAACCGCGCCCCGATTGCAGGGAAAATCACCGCATTGGCCTATCGCCCGGGCAAATTTCTAAATGCCTCTCTGGACAAGGCTAGTGCCGATAACGAGCGCAGTTCATTGGCGATCGAGATGGCGGACGGGCGACAACTGGTTGTGGTGCAAATTGCCGGGCTGGTGGCGCGGCGTATTTTGGGCTTTGTGGAAAAAGACCAGTCTTTGCGCACGGGTGAGCGGTTCGGTTTAATCCGCTTTGGCTCGCGGCTGGATGTTTATCTGCCCAAAGGCGTCAACCCGCTGGTGGCTTTGGGGCAGACGATGATTGCAGGTGAAACTATTTTGGCTGATTTGAAATCAAAAGACGCGCCGCGCTCTGGCCGGGAGGAATAACATGGTCAAGCTTGTACATAAAACAGATACGGTACAGAAACCCGATCGTGAGTTACCGTTGTTCTCTTTGCTGCCCAACCTGATTACGGTTGGGGCAATTTGTGCCGGTTTGACTGCCATACGTTATGCGTTTCAGGGCAACTATGTCGGGGCGGTCTATCTGATCCTGCTTGCGTGCATTCTGGACGGGCTGGATGGGCGGATTGCGCGCTATATGAAATCTGAAAGCCAACTGGGGGCTGAACTGGACAGTTTGGCGGATTTTGCCAATTTCGGCATAGCGCCCGCATTGGTTATATATGCATGGGCATTACAGGACTTGAAACGTGCGGGGTGGATAGCCGTTTTGTTTTTCACCGTATGCTGCGTGATGCGTCTTGCGCGGTTCAATGTGGACAATAAATCCGAACTTGAAGGATCTGGTGAATATTTCACCGGCGTCCCCGCACCTGCCGGTGCGATGTTGGTGTTGTTACCGATGTTTTTATCGTTTCTTTGGCCAAATGAGGTGCAGTCTTATGCCGGCGTGATTGCCGTATATATGGGGGGTATCGGGCTGCTTCTGGTAAGCCGCATTCCCACATATTCGTTTAAAACAACCAAGGTACGGCGCAGACGTATTAGTTATATTCTGGTGGGGTTTGCGGTTCTGGTGGCGTTGTTGTTGACCTATCCGTGGTCAAGTTTGGTGGTTTTGGACGTGGTTTATTTCGGCATCATCATCTGGTCATTCTTCAAACATAGAAAACTTAAGAAAGAAACAAACTGATATGGATATTTCAGCGGTTAAAACCTCATATGCGCGGTGGGCTCCGATTTATGATAAAACCTTTGGTGTGATCACCAATCAGGGGCGCAAGAGGGCGGTGGAATATATCAATGAACGCGGTGGAAACGTTCTGGAAGTCGGGGTTGGTACGGGGCTGTCCTTGCCCGATTACACCGATAATGTAGCGGTAACGGGCATTGATTTTAGTGTTCATATGCTGAAAAAAGCTCGTAAAAGACAAAGCAGGCAAGCACTGTCTTCAGTTAAGGAATTATTGGAAATGGATGCGCGGGATTTATCCTTTCCCGACGCGCATTTTGATATGGTGGCCGCGATGCATATTCTGTCGGTTGTCCCCGAACCCGAACGGGTGATGGCTGAAATTGCGCGGGTGCTAAAGCCGGGCGGCAAGGTTGTGATCACCAATCATTTCGCCCGTAACAAGGGGTTTTTGGCCTTTATCGAAAAACTGACGGCGCCTTTTGACAATTTGATCGGCTGGCATTCGGATTTTGAGATCGAGCGGATTTTAGGGCAAGACAGCTTGAATGTGTTTACCCGTAAATCGATCCCGCCTTTGGGCATGATGACTTTTCTGGTGCTGAAAAAGATCGATGAATAGGGTATGAAACCGGGTCAACCATAGCCTTTAGGAGTCGGTTCTTTATTTCCAAAACCGGTTGTAAGTGATAGGCCCGCAAAAAAACCGTGTGAGTGCCCGATGACTGAAATAAAAATTTATAACACCCTGACCAAGTCCAAAGAGGCTTTCGAACCGCTGGATGCGGACAATGTGCGGATGTATGTTTGCGGCCCCACAGTTTACGACCGCGCACATATTGGTAATGCGCGCCCCGTGGTGGTGTTTGATGTATTGTACCGGTTGTTGCGCCATGTCTACGGTGCGGATCATGTGACTTACGCGCGAAATTTCACCGATGTGGACGATAAGATCAACGCCAAAGCCGCAGAAACGGGGCGGTCTATTCGCGATATTACCGACGAGACGATAGGCTGGTTTCTGCAAGATATGGGGGCGTTGGGGGCTTTGGAGCCTGATGTGGCACCAAGGGCGACGGAATATATCCCGCAAATGACCGCGATGATTGAAGAGCTGATTACCACGGGTCATGCGTATGCCGCCGAGGGCCATGTGCTGTTTGATGTGAATTCATATGCGGCTTACGGGGCTTTGTCCGGCCGCTCGGTGAAGGATATGATCGCGGGCGCACGGGTGGAAGTGGCACCTTACAAACGCGACCCGATGGATTTTGTGCTGTGGAAACCTTCATCGGGCGATCAGCCCGGTTGGGACAGCCCTTGGGGGTATGGACGGCCCGGCTGGCATGTTGAGTGTTCAGCGATGAGCCAGGCTTTGTTTGGTGAGAGTTTTGATATTCACGGCGGCGGGCTGGATTTGCAGTTTCCGCATCATGAGAACGAGATCGCGCAAAGCTGTGCCTGTTGTGGTGAGGATACCTTCGCGAAAGTCTGGATGCATAACGAGATGTTGCAGGTCGAAGGTAAGAAAATGTCCAAGTCTTTGGGCAATTTCTTTTCTGTGCGCGAGTTGCTGGATCAGGGCTATCCGGGCGAGGTGATCCGGTTTGTGTTTTTAAGTACGCATTACCGCAAGCCGATGGATTGGACGGAAGAAAAAGCGGAGCAATTCAAAAACGAATTGCATAAGTGGTCTTATTGGCTGGCAAACTACAAGTCTCCCAAATTACCTGTTTCGGAAGAATTAGTCGCTGCGATTTCTGATAATCTTAATACCCCTATGGCTATAACGCATTTGCGGAAACTATTCTCTATGGGGCAGTATGAACAGCTTGCTGCCGATTCAATTTTTTTGGGTGTATGGAATGGTCAAAGCCCCAATGAAATTTCTGGACTTACTTCATCTGACAGTTTCGATGACCCGCATGCTTCATCGGTTGTGAGTGGGTTTCTTGCAGAAATGGACATTGCGCGAGCTGAGAAAGAATATGCTGTAGCAGATGATATTCGTGGTAAACTGAAAAGTGCGGGAGTGATTGTGAAAATATCAAAATCAGGAACGAGCTTCGAATATGCCCCCGATTTTGACCCTTCAAAACTGGAGGCCCTCAAATGATCCTTTACACAACAAAGGCCAGTGCCAGAACCGAGGGGGGGCGAGAAGCGCCCGCCCGTGGGGGCGGTTCGGGCGCTAGCCGTGACGCAAGCGCCACGACCAAGGAATTTTATCATGTCTAAAGAACGCCTTTACCTTTTCGACACCACGCTGCGCGATGGCCAGCAAACCCAAGGCGTGGATTTTAACGTTGATGATAAGCTGCGGATTGCCAACGCACTAGACGCGCTTGGCATTGATTATGTCGAAGGCGGCTGGCCGGGGGCCAATCCCACCGACAGCGATTTTTTTGATGCGGCCCCGAAATTGCGCGCCACTTTCACTGCATTCGGCATGACTAAACGCGCAGGCCGTTCTGCCGCCAATGATGATGTGCTGAATGCCGTGTTGAACGCCAACACGCCTGCCGTCTGTCTGGTCGGCAAAACCCATGATTTTCATGTCACAACCGCTTTGGGCATTACGCTCGATGAAAATATCGAAAATATTTCCGCTTCGATCAAGCATATCGTCGCCCAAGGCCGTGAAGCCCTGTTTGATTGTGAACATTTCTTTGATGGCTATCGTTCCAACCCCGATTATGCCCTGAAAGCGGCAAAAGCGGCGTATGATGCAGGGGCGCGTTGGGTTGTTCTTTGTGACACCAACGGCGGGGCGATGCCCGCGCAAGTGCATATTGCCACCAAGGCGGTAATAGCGGCAGGTATTCCAAGCAGCCATCTGGGCATTCATACCCATAACGATACCGAACATGCGGTGGCCAATTCATTGGCGGCAGTGGATGCTGGTGTGCGGCATATTCAAGGTACTTTGAACGGGTTGGGTGAGCGCTGCGGCAATGCTAACCTCACTACGCTTATTCCAACGCTGTTGCTCAAGGAACCTTACGCCAGCCTGTATGAAACCGGTGTGACGCTTGACGGCTTGCGCAGTGTGACCACGCTTAGCCGTATGCTCGACGATATTTTGAACCGTGTGCCGCAAAAACAGGCTGCCTTCGTGGGGGCCTCGGCGTTTGCGCATAAGGCGGGGCTGCATGCCTCTGCGATTATGAAAGATCCCACCACTTACGAGCATATAAATCCTGAAGTGGTTGGAAATAAACGTATAATTCCGATGTCCAATCAGGCGGGCCAATCGAATTTGCGCCGCCGCTTGGAAGGTATGGGGCTGGATGTACCCAAAGGTGATCCGCGTCTCAGCTTGATTTTGGACAAGGTGAAACAGCGTGAAGACCGGGGCTATGCTTATGACAGTGCACAGGCCTCGTTTGAGTTGCTGGCGCGTAAGGTCTTGGGTGAATTGCCGCGGTTTTTCAAGGTGAAACGCTACCGGGTGACGGTAGAGCGGCGCAAAAACAAGTATAACAAAACGGTCAGTGTTTCCGAAGCCGTGGTGGTGGCGAAAATAGCTGATCGCAAGGTCATGTCGGTGTCGCAAAGCATGGATGAAAACGGCACGGATAGCGGGCCGATAAATGCGCTGTCGCGGGCTTTAGCCAAGGATTTAGGCCCTTATCAGGCAGTGATCGATGATATGAAACTGGTTGATTTTAAGGTACGCATCACCAATGGTGGCACCGCGGCTGTGACCCGCGTGATCATCGACAGTCAGGACGGGCAGGGGCGGCACTGGTCGACCGTGGGGGTGTCGGCAAATATTGTGGATGCGTCATTTGAGGCTTTGCTGGACGCGATCAACTGGAAACTGATCCGTGATCATGTGAAACCTGCATGAGTATTCAGGCCTGCGCAAAGCTGGTTGAACGTGGTGACCGCGACCGGTTTTTATCGGCAATGACGGCCAAGCCTGATGACCGCGCGGGGCTGTTTGTGCTTTATGCATTCAATCTGGAAGTGGCGCGCGCGCCTTGGGTCACAAAAGAGGCAATGATTGCGGAAATGCGCCTGCAATGGTGGGGCGATGCAATCGAAGAGATTTATGAGGGGCGCGAAGTGCGTCGGCATGAGGTGGTCACACCATTGGCCGCGTTGATCGCTGACAAGGAGCTTGATCGCGCGGCGTTTGATCGGCTGATTGATGCGCGGCGTTGGGATATTTACCAAGAACCGCATGAAAGTCAGGCAGCATTTGATCAGTATATCAGTGATACATCCGCCGGGCTGATGTGGCTTGCGGCGCAGGCTTTGGGCGCGGGCGATGAACACCGCGCGGCGGTTATGGATTTTGGTTACGGGGTAGGGGTTGCAGCGTTATTTCGCGCCATTCCTGCCTTGGAGAACGCGCAGAAATATCCACTGGTTGATGGGACTGCTGATGGGATTTCGGCGCTGGCAAAATATGCGTTGAGCAAACTGGCCGTAGACCGAATAGCAAAACCTTTACGGCCTGCGTTACGCACTGGCTGGATGGCAAAATATACCTTGCAACAGGCGGCAAAATTTCCCGAACGGGTTGCGGCTGGTGATTTGAACACGTCCGAATTCAATAAGAAAATCAGATTGTTATGGCTGTCAGTGACAGGTGGTTATTAGACAGTTTGGCGGCGGCTGTGACTGATTAGCCAGATCAAGGCCAGACCTGCTACCAGCAACAATGGCACCATGGCGGCGTTGACCAAAGCCCAGCCTTCGGCGGGGGAATTACCGCTGTTCATCAAAACCCCCGATGAAAGCGACCCCAGTGTTACTGTGCCGAACACCAGAAAATCATTCATGCCTTGCACCCGTCCGCGCTCATTCGCGGCATGTGCGCCGGTTAGCATCGCGGTGGCCCCGATAAAACCGAAGTTCCAGCCTAACCCCAACAGAATGAGACCGCCAAAGAAGTTTGCAAGCTCAAATCCGGCCATATTGACCAAACCGGCCCCTGCCAGAATGATCAGCCCCAGAGCGATGATTTTTTCCACCCCGAAACGCACGATCAATGCGCCAGTGAAAAAACTGGGGATATACATCCCCAACACATGGGCCATGACGATATCGGCGGCGTTGCTTTGGCTAAACCCGCATCCGACCACGGCCAGGGGGGTGGATGTCATTACCAGGTTCATCAATGAATAGGACACCATCGCACAGATGATCGCAACGGCAATGCGCGGGGTTTTTAATAGCTCCATACGCGAGCGTCCAGTCGGGGTTTGCGCGTTTGGGGCTTCAGGTGTGGGGATTTTCAGGAAAAAGAACAGCAGCGAGCCGATAATATTGATCGCCAAAACGGAGATGTAGCCGCCAAAAAATGGAATGATAAAGCTGTCGGCGGTCAGTTTGACCAGTTGCGGGCCGATCACGGCTGATGCCAGACCGCCGGCCATGACGTATGATATTGCTTTTGGGCGGAATGCATCGGATGCGGTATCGGCGGCGGCAAAACGGAAAAAACCTTGGGCTGACATATAAATGCCGGAGAAATAACTGCCGAGTAAAAACAGGTTGAACGAGCCGCTATATAGTCCATATGCGCTGATCGCGGCGCCTGATGTGCCCGCCAGAGTTCCGATTAGAAAGCTAGTTTTGCGGCCAAAGCGTTGCATCACATAGCTGATCCATGGGGCTGTGGTCATCGACCCAAAGACGATCATCGATATCGGCATGGTGGCCCAAAGCGGGTTCGGGGCCAGTGACTGGCCTGCCAATCCGCCGATGATGAAAATGATCGGCATTTGTGCGCCAAGGAACGCTTGGGCGATGACAAGGATGGTTACGTTACGTTTGGCTATGCGGTCTGAATGGGTCATATTGTTTGGCGTATCTGGCTTATTAGGCGCGGTCAATGACATGGGCAAAACTTCCTGAATGCGGCCCGTTGATCAGGCCCATGGGCGGCAGGGCGGCGCCTTCGGCGTCGGCGGCTGTGAACAGCGGGTTACCTTTGGCTGTCAGGGTGGTTGCATAGTGAAACTCGTGCCCGTTCAATGCCATGTCCCAAAGGCCGCCCTGTGGTTTGAGGCTGCGGTAGCCAAGGTGCAGTTTGCGTGCTGCAAAGCTGGTTTCCAGCGGTAAGAGGCCGAGCATTTCATGGCGGCTACCTTGGGCATCCGTCAGCCCTGTTCCCATCATCATGTAACCGCCACATTCGCCGTAAACCGCTTTGGCGCTGCGGGTGCCTGCCAAAAAATTATGATTGGCGGCAAGCTTTCCTGCATGAAGTTCAGGGTAGCCGCCCGGCAGGATCACCAGATCACTTATGGCGGGGGCCTGATCGGCAAGGGGAGAAAAGAAAGTGATCTCGGCCCCTGCTTTGCGCCATGCTTGCAAAAGGTGCGGATAGGCAAATGCAAAGGCCGGGTCGGATGCAATGGCGATGGATTGGGCTGGGGGCGGCAAGGATATCGTCTTTTCGGTATTTTCCGCTAAAGGTTCGAAAAGTGATATTATTCGAGGGATATCTAGTGAATTATTAATAATATTAGCAGCATAGTTCAAAAATATTTCTAAGTCATCACGTTCTTCTGCCTGCACAAGACCCAAATGGCGTGACGGAGTTTCCAGTTTTGCATCACGGTAAACCGCGCCCAGAACAGGAATGCCGACAGGTGCCAGAGCGCGGCGCAACATCGCCTCGTGGCGTGGACTGCCAACTTTATTGAGGATCACGCCGGCAATTTTCACATCACCTTCATGGCGTGAAAAACCTTCAACTACGGCGGCCACCGATTGTGATTGTTTAGCAACATCGCAAATCAGCACGCAGGGCAGTTGCAGAATGCGTGCCAAGTCTGCGGTGGCGCCTTTGCCATCGGGCGGTGCGCCGTCAAACAGACCCATGGCGCCTTCGATCAATATCGGTGCGTTACCTGCGGCAAGTGTCCGTATGCTTGCGGGCGACATTGCCCATGCGTCCAGATTGACGCAAGGCGCACCACTTGCGGCTTCGTGAAAGCGCGGGTCGATATAATCAGGTCCGCTTTTACCCGAACGCATCGGGGTGCCGCGCAATTTTAGGGCGCGCAGGATGCCCAAGGTCAGGGTGGTTTTGCCGCCCCCCGAATTGGGTGCAGTCAGGATCAGGCCGGTCATGATATTTCGGCAGGTTTGCCCCGACCCAAAGGATCAAGATTGCGGGGTTTTTGGCCTGCAATCATTGCTTGCCAATCCAGAACCTGACGCATTTTAACCGAGCGGCCCACACAAATGATTGCAGGCGGTGACAGATCGGATTTTTCCAGATCGGTCACGAGATTGCCAAGCGTGGTTTCCAGCACTTTTTGATCGGGGGTAGTGGCCTGTGTCACGACCGCTACGGGTTCATCCCTAGGGCGGCCCGCTTGCAAAAGTGCTTTAGCAATGGGGGTGATATGTTTCATTCCCATATAGATCACCAGAACCTGACTGCCATCAGAAATTGCTTGCCAGTTCAGTGTGTTGGGGGTTTCACCACTTTGATCGTGGCCAGTGATAAAGGTCACGGACTGGTTGACGTCGCGGTGGGTAACGGGGATACCCGCATAGGCCAAGCCGCCGATGCCGGCGGAAATGCCCGGAATGATGCGGATCGGTATTCCGTGTTGCACCAGGGTTTGCGCCTCTTCGCCGCCGCGCCCGAATACGAACGGATCACCGCCCTTTAGGC
>CAZMMG010000018.1:0-16187 GCA_964567355.1 uncultured Neptunicoccus sp. | reverse complement strand
GTATAGTACTGATAATTTACATTTAAGGGGTTAAAAATGAATCATCTTTTAAGTTTTGCGGCAAATGCCGGCTCGGCAATATTTTTACTGATCTTTGCCATCATCATGATCATAATGATGGTCAAATCCGTCGCCCAAGGCGAGGAATGGACCGTTGAACGCTTCGGGCGTTACACCCGCACCTTAAAACCGGGGCTGCATTTCCTGATCCCGATCATGGATAAGGTCGGCGCTAAGATCAATGTGATGGAAACCGTTTTGGACATCGAAAGTCAGGAAGTAATCACCAAAGACAACGCCATGATACTGGCCGATGCGGTGACATTCTATCAGGTGGTTGATCCCGCCAAGGCCGCTTACGAGGTGCTAGATCTGCGCCGCGCCCTATCAAACCTGAGCCAAACCAACATCCGTTCGGTTATCGGATCGATGGATTTAGACGAGTCCCTGTCCAACCGCGAGGTTATCAACGCCAAACTTCTGGCGGTGATCGACGATGCCGCGCATCCTTGGGGGGTGAAAGTCACCCGTGTCGAAATTAAGGATCTGGCACCACCGCCCGATATCAACGAAGCGATGGCGCGGCAAATGAAAGCCGAGCGGATGAAACGCGCCGAAATCCTGCAAGCCGAGGGCATGAAACAAGGGGCAATTTTGAAAGCGGAAGGTGAACGTGAAGCCCAAATCCGCGAGGCCGAAGGCCGCAAGGAAGCCGCGTTTTTGGACGCGGAAGCCCGTGAACGGCTGGCCGAGGCCGAAGCCAAGGCCACCCAAATGGTATCGGAAGCGATTGCCAAAGGCGATATACAAGCGGTTAACTATTTTGTGGCACAAAAATATACCGAAGCCCTGCGCGACATTGCCTCATCACCATCGGCCAAAACCGTGATGATCCCGCTGGAAGCCTCCAGCCTGATCGGCTCTATTGGCGGCATTGCCGATATTGCCAAGGCGGTCACAAGCTCTGGCAGTAAAAAATAAACCGGTCACAGAAAGGAGTACATCATGGATTTGATCCACATGTTAGACGGCATGTCACCTTGGTGGTGGGTAGTCATAGGTTTTGCGCTAGGTTCATTGGAAATGGCGACAGTGTCGTTTTTCCTGATCTGGCCCGGCCTTGCCGCCCTTGTGATGGCTGGGCTTATGGTGCTGGCACCGAATATGTCGGGCGTCATGCAAATATCGCTTTTCGCCATCCTGTCCATCATCCTGACCTTTGCGGGCCGCTATCTGTTGTACAAATACGGTGACGGGGGCGATACTGCGGATCAGACCATAAACAACCGTGCAGCACAACTGATCGGCCAAACCGCGAAAGTATTGGAATTCACCGGTGGCAACGGTGTTGTTGAAATCGACGGGATGCGCTGGCGGGCACAATGGGCGGAAAAACAAAAATCAACCCCGGGCCAAAGCGTACGTGTTACGCAAGCCGATACGATGCTGCTTTATGTGGAAAATCTGGGGTAAAACCACCAAGGGCGCAGTCCAAAACTGCGCCCTTTTTTATACTTTTGACAATTATGCGATCCATGCATCCGCGCTAAATGCGTCATCCACTTCAGTATGCGCCAAATGGTTGGTATAGTTGGACAGGGTTTTATAGCTGATCCCCAAAACCACTTCCAACATGGTTTGTTTGCTATAGCCCGCTGCCCAAAACACCGCCAGATCAGGATCAGAAGGAAATCCGCGCTTTTCAACCATGACGATGGTAAATTGCCGTAAAGCTTCCAGTTTCGGGTCGGCAATCGCGGTGTTGTTGCGCAAGGCTTCGATCACATCTTCAGGCACCCCGGTCTTGCGCGAAATCTTTGAGTGTGCCGCCATGCAGTAGGTGCAGCCGTTCAGGCGGTTCACTGTCATCATGATGACTTGACGCTCAGTCACCGATAAATCGGTTTTCTCAAAGATACCCGCCAACGTTGTATAGGCTTCCAATGTGGCAGGGGCTTCCGCCATTTTACCCAGCAAATTCGGCACGAATGAGTATTTGGCCTTTGCCCCTTGCAGAATTTTCTTGCTGGCTTCGGGCGCGGTTTCGATGGTGTATGTTTCAAATTTTGGCATCATGTTTTCCTTGGATTATTTTATTAAACCGATTGGTATAAGTTTTCAATAAATTATCTATACCGATCGGTCAACACAATACTTGAACGATCGGTATAAACCTGCTATGTACGACCAAACGCAGAAAGCACATGCAATGGCTTGGGAAAAAACCTTTGATGTTGAAGACGCCATTAGCCGCGCCACTGCGGTTTTCTGGGACAAAGGCTATGCCGCCAGCTCTATGGCCAACTTAACGCAGGCCATGGGGATCAACAAAGGCAGCTTGTACAATGCCTTTGGCTCGAAGAAAAAGCTGTTTGCCCGTGTGCTTACACAATATGACCGGAACCGCACCCAAGCCACTTTGAAAATGCTGAACCAGCGTCACGCCCCCTTGCCGGCCATTGTCGGCATGTTCGATATTGCTATCGAACGCAATTGTGCCAATCCCGATAACAAGGGGTGTTTGCTGGTCAACACCGCACTGGATTTGCCACATCACGACAAGGATATTCAGGACATCGTCATCGCCTCAATGGATGAGGTGCGCGGATTTTTTGCGGGCAATATCATGCGCGGTCAAGATAACGGTAGTATTTCCCCGAAACTAGACGCCAAAGCCACCGCCTATACGCTGCATTCCCTGCTGATCGGTTTGCAGGTTCTTGCACGCGGGGCCTGCACCCCAGAGTGTCTGCATTCGATTAAAGAACACGCTTTGCAGCTTTTACAAAGTTAGCGCCGCCACCCGACGTTGCAGAAATGCCAGATCCTCATCTTGCAAGCCCAGCGCATCGATGCCCTTGCAGGTGTTGAACAGATACTCAGTATTCGGACCGCGCCCGCCTTTGGCAGTTGCTATAATCTCGGCCTGATGTTCCAGCGATAAACTGCCGCAATATTGCACATGATCGGGGTCGACCACATAGCAAAGCGCATCCACCTTTTCGCCACTGTCCAGCGTTACCGGATGGTTAACTTCCAGATAAGCCGACGAGACCAGTTCGCGCGTCCGCAAATCCGCCAAAGTCTGGGCCGCATGTTCGGGGGCGACAAAAAATGCCACCCCGTGACATTCAGCGCCATTTTGTTTGTCTAAAGCCAAAACCAACCCGGGCGTTTCCAATGTGCCACGATGATGGATTGACCACATGCAAAAACTGCGAGCATAGCCCTCAAGCTTTGCTATATGTTTTTTGGCATAGGTAAACTCGGGCTGCCAAATCAGCGAGCCATAGCCAAACACCCAAAATCCGTTTTCAATCATCCCACTGGCCCCTATTTTTATTGATGCTATAACGCGGGGGGATTTAGATGAAAACAGGGGAATTTTATGCGCACAGTTTTAGGCATATTCGGTTTTGCGGTTCTGGCTTGGTTCGGCTATTGGTTTGTTGGCTCAAACGCATTGGAAACCGGCTTGAAAGCATGGTTGCAAGATCGCCAAGATAGTGGCTGGGTCGCAGACTATTCTACACTGGATGTGCAGGGTTTCCCCAACCGCTTCGATGCCACGGTCATGGACATCAATCTGGCAGACCCCAACTACGGTTGGGCATGGGCAGCCCCCGAATTCCAGATCCTGACCCTAAGCTATACGCCCAATCATTTCATCGCCGTATGGCCACATACGCAAACCATTTCTACACCCTATGAAAAAAACACCCTGTCCAGCAAAGATATGCGCGCCAGCTTTGTTTTTGAACCCAACACATCCCTTGCCCTGAAACGCGCCACCCTGACACTGCAAGATTTGACCATTATATCAGGTGATGGCCAACAAAGTGCCATTGCTTCGGCTGTACTGGCCACGCGCCAAACCGATGGGGTGGAATTCGCCCATGACATTGCATTTGACGCCAAAGGTTTCACCCCGTCAAAATCATTAAAAGCCGAGCTGGATCCCGCATCCATCCTACCAGCGGCGTTTGATACCGTATCAATCAGATCAACAGCCACATTCGACGCGCCTTGGGACCGCTTGGCTATTGAAGACGTAAAGCCCAACCTGACCCGTCTGGACATTGCCAGCTTTGGTGCGAAATGGGGCGAAGTCCAGCTACAAGCCACTGGCAGCGTCACGGTTGACACGCTAGGCTATCCAACCGGCAGCATCGCAGTGCGGGCAAAAAACTGGCGCTCTATGATCAGGCTTGCGGTGGCGTCGGGGGCTCTTGATATCGCCACGGCCCGATCTCTGGAAGCCGGCCTTGGCCTTATTGCCATGCTATCGGGTAATAAAAATACGCTGGATGTTCCTTTGATTTTTTCCAACCATATCATGAGCATAGGCCCTGTCCCGATTGGGGCCGCCCCGCGTTTGAAACGTTACTAATGGCAATATGTCCCGTTGCGGTATCTGGCAACGTCAAGATGGAAATGATCTTGGTGATGGCTATCCGAATTCGGGCCTAGAACCGTGCCAAACGGCCCGCAGGCGGATTTGTGAATTTTGTGCAAAGCCACCCTGCCGCGCCCCCTGCGCCAATTGCGTTTCACACTGTAAATCGTGCCATCACGCAGCTTGAAGCCGGCCACATCAACCGCATTGCCTTTGGCGTGTTCCGACAATTTGGCCCCGCGTTTACTATTGCGCGTGCGGCATGAATAGCCGCCGATGATCTGCACCGCTTCCAAACCGCCGCCTTGCCGCCCGATAATCGGCTTGACCGAGCGTTTCACCCAACTGTCAAATTGCTTGGCCGTGGTACAGTTTACCGTCAGCTCGCGGGTCAGGGATATGCCTGCCACTTCCGTAATCTTGACCGGACGCGCAATTCCACAGCCCCCCGATCCGCGAATGGGCGCTGCATTCACGCCTTTGATATCGCGCACGCCGCAAACCGAACCACGGCGCGATATAGTGCGTGTTTCTAGCGGTTCAGGATTGCTATTTGATGTCCCCCATACGCGTAACCGCCTTGTGCGCAACCGTGGAATTGGCGAGGATTTCAAGGCAGTCAGCCCAATAGAAATATGCGACTTGGTTTTTTGGGCAGCACGGCGAAAGATAGCTTCTTGGCGTTGTTGCTCGGCGATTTGCATCAACATGGTGATTTCACGCTCGTTTTGCCGGATTGCCCCGCCGCCTTTACTGCTGCGCAAACGCGGGATCAAAGATCGGTGCACCGCACCGGCAAAAACCGTATGCGCAGCACCACCCCGCAGTTTTGGAACCGGCGATGTCATCGGCGCAAAGCTTGCTTGCGCAGCGGTTGCCATCATCAGAAACACTGCCAGACCTGCGCAGCCCTTGATCATTACGATCAGCTCTCCTTGGTTAAATCGCGCCCGAAATTCGGCGCGTCGGTATCTTGCCCTGCATCTATGATACCACGCCTGATCGCGCGTGTCCGTGTAAAATAGTCATGTAGATAATCACCGTCACCGGCGCGAATGGCGCGCTGCAGATCAAACAGTTCTTCGGTAAAACGGCCCAGAATTTCCAGTGTGGCCGCTTTATTGTTCAAGAAAACATCGCGCCACATGGTCGGGTCAGAGGCTGCAATACGGGTAAAATCGCGAAAGCCTGCAGCGGAAAAGTTGATCACTTCCTTGTCGGTGACACGGCGCAAATCATCCGCCACACCGACCATGGTGTAGGCAATCAGATGCGGCGCGTGCGATGTGACAGCCAGCACCAGATCGTGGTGCTGCGCATCCATCACTTCAACATTGGCCCCGATTTTTTGCCAAAAATCGCGTAATTGTGCCAAAGCCGCCGCGTCGGTGTTTTCAACCGGGACTAAAATGCACCAGCGATTGTCGAAAAGTTCGGCAAACCCCGAGCGCGGCCCGGAATGTTCGGTGCCCGCCAACGGGTGCGCAGGAATAAAATGCACGCCAGCGGGGACAAAGGGCGAGACGTTTTGGATCACCGACGCCTTGACCGACCCCACATCGCTAAGAGTTGCGCCCGGTTTCAAATGCGGCCCGATCTCTTCGGCCACCGCCGCCATCGCCCCGACGGGAACCGCCAGAATAACAAGGTCAGCATCTTTGATCGCATCCACTGCGGTGTTGCAAACCTCATCGCAAAGCCCGATTTCACTGGCAATCGCGCGGGTTTCAGGCGAGCGTGCATAACCGCTGATGCTACCGGCAATTCCAGCACGGCGCATAGCATGGGCCAATGATCCCGCAATCAGGCCCAATCCGATCAGGGCGACTTTTTTGTATATGACTGTCATTTCCTTGCCTTGAATTCTGTCAGTGCCGCTACCACTTGGCGGCACGCGGTCTCATCGCCCACCGTGATCCGCAGGGCTTCGGGCAGATTGTAATTCGCCACCATGCGCACAATCAAGCCATTGTCCAGCAAATGCGCATTGGCCGCTTGCGCTTCACCGGCAGATCCGAACCGTGCCAAAATGAAGTTGGCAAAGGACGGATCGGAAGGAATACCGATCTTGCCCAGCTCTGCCGCCAGCCAGCCGCGCCATTTTTCGTTCTCGGCGCGGCAATGCTCGGTATATGTCACATCTTCCAGAGCCGCTTTTGCCGTTGCCAACGCCGTGCCGCTGACATTGAACGGCCCTTTCAGGCGACCTAACACCTGCATCACCGGTGCAGGGCCATAGCCCCAACCGATGCGCAAACCGCCCAGACCGAATATTTTGGAAAAGGTGCGGGTCATCACCACATTGTCGCGACTTTTCACAAAGGATGCACCGCCATCAAAACCGTAAACATATTCAGCATAGGCCCCATCCAGAACCAACAGGCAGCGTTCAGGCAAGCCATCCGCCAACCGGGCGATTTCCACATCCGGTGTCATGGTGCCGGTAGGGTTGTTGGGGTTGGCGATAAACACCAGACGGGTGTTTTCATTTGTCGCAGCCAGCAGCGCATCCACGTCCGTGACACGGTTGTTTTCCGGCACACAGACGGGGGTCGCACCCGACAGGCGGGCACTGATCTGGTACATCCCGAACCCGTGTTCGGTGTAAACCACTTCATCGCCGACACCCGCGAAAGCACGGCATAGAAAACTGATGATCTCGTCCGAGCCGCAGCCGATCAAAATACGGTCTGCATCCAGATGATATGTCTGCGCAATCAATGCGCGCAAAGCGGCGTGGTCAACCGATGGATAACGATGCATATGGGCAGCTTGTGCCTGATAAGCGGCAAGTGCTTTCGGGCTTGGCCCCAGAGGATTTTCATTCGAGCTAAGCTTGATCGCATTTGAATTGCCTGCGATATTGCTGGCACCACCAACATAGGGTTTCACCCCCATAATGCCCGGCTGTGTATTCAGTTTCAGTCCCATAACATCTATCCTTTCCTGAAAACCTTCTAGCGGGGGCTTTTGCGAAAGGCTATAGTCAAAGGGCAGAGCCCATTTACACTTTGTTCAAATACCTAATAGAAACTTTGCGGATCAATATCGATCTGGATGCGCACCCCGCGCGGCAGTTTTACCGAACCCCGCCAAGCCGCCAAGGCGGATTGAAAGGCCACGCCTTTGGCCACCTTGACCAGCAAACGCACCCGGTGGCGGCCCCGCACCCGTGCAATCGGGGCAGGTGCCGGGCCGAAAACCTCGGCGCCTATTCGGCGTAAACCATCCGCGTTGCGCGACAAATATGTTGCCACATCGAACACCGATTTAAGCTCGGTACCCGACACAACAATCCCTGCCAAACGCCCGTAAGGCGGCATCGCGGCCATGCGCCGCTGATCAGCTTCGGCCTGCCAGAACTCTTCTTCTTTGCCCTGCAAAATGGCCTGTATCACCGGATGCTCGGGCTGATGGGTTTGAATAAACGCCACACCGCGTTTTTCCGCGCGCCCCGCCCGCCCCGCAACTTGGCGGATCAGTTGAAACGTGCGCTCGGCGGCACGCAAATCACCGCCCTGAAGCCCGAGGTCTGCATCGATCACCCCGACACAGGTAAGCTGCGGAAAATTATGCCCCTTGGCTACCATTTGTGTGCCGATGATAATATCCGCGTCGCCGTTGGCAATCGCGCCGATATGTTCTTTCAATGCGCGTGCCGTCAGCGCCATGTCGGATGACAGCACCGCAATGCGAGCATCCGCAAACCGGCGTTTGGCTTCTTCTTCAAGACGTTCCACACCGGGGCCGACGGCGGCCATGCGACCCTCAACGCCGCAGCTTGGGCAGATGGCAGGGACAGGTTTAGTGGCGCCGCACTGGTGGCAGATCAGTTGTCCGTGAAACCGGTGTTCCACCATGCTGGCATCACAGTCGTTGCAACCGATCTGATGGCCGCAAGCACGGCACACGGTGACGGGGGCGTAGCCGCGACGGTTCAAAAACAGCAAGGATTGTTCGCCCTTTTCCAGACGGCTTTCAATTTCTTGCACCAGTTTGGGTGAAATCCAACTTTGTGCTTCCATTTTTTGCGTGCGCAAATCAATCGCTTTCATATCCGGCAATTCCGCCGCACCGTACCGCGCATCCAGATCAATGCGCCCGTACTTACCCACATCCGCGTTGACCCATGTTTCCAATGAGGGCGTAGCCGAGGCCAAAATCACCGTTGCCCGCAGAATGGATGCGCGCAGCACCGCCATATCACGGGCCGAATAAAACACGCCTTCTTCCTGTTTGTAAGAGCTGTCATGTTCCTCGTCGACGATGATCAGTCCGAGATTTTGAAACGGCAGAAAAAGCGCCGATCGGGCGCCAACAACCAATTGCGCCCCACCTTGCCCGACCATGCGCCAACAGCGGCGGCGCTCGGTCATGCTGACGCCTGAATGCCATTCCGCAGGGCGGGCCCCGAAGCGTTTTTCGACCCGATCAAGAAATTCCACCGTCAAGGCAATTTCGGGCAGGAGAACCAGAGCTTGGCGCCCCCCCTTCAAACATTCCGCCACCGCTTCCATATAAACCTCGGTCTTTCCCGACCCTGTCACACCTTTTAGCAAAGTAGTGGCATAAGTTTGTGTGGCGACCGACGCCCGTAACAGATCACCGGCTTTTTGCTGGCTGTCATTCAACGGCAGGCCGAGATGTGTTGGATCAAGTTTCGGATAGGGCAGATCACGCGGGGTCTCGATCTCCAGCACCGCCCCTAATTTGACCAAGCCCGCCACCACAGAACCTGTAACCCCAGCCATTTCCGCCAGTTCTTTTTTGGTGAAACGCAAAGCCTTATGATCTTGCAAAACCTCTAGCACGCGGCTACGCGCAGCCGTTGCCCGCGCAGGCATTTCATCCCCCAAAGCATAGACTTTGCGCATCGAAGGCGGATCGCCCAAGCCCGGGGCACGGGTTGCAAGGCGCAACATGGCACTAAGCGGTGTCAGGGTGTAGTCTGCCACACGGGTCAGGAACTGGCGCATTTCCGCGCGCATCGGCGGCACGTCTAAGACATTAGATACAGCACGGATTTTGGTAATATCGTAATCACCTTGCCCCGCGCCCCAAACCACCCCGATCACTTTGCGCGGGCCAAGCGGCACTTCGACAAACGCGCCCAGATAAATCCCGCCCTCGGGGGCCTTGTAATCCAAAAAACGGTCAAGCGGTTGATCCGTCAGCACCGAAACCAGCGCGTGGGTGGCAAAATGAGTTGGGTCGCCTGATGCTGTCACTTTGTTGACCTGCTTTACATTCTTTTGTTTCACACATCGCCAGCATACTGTAATACATTTGCAAGCACAGTAGAAAAGAACTGTAGAAACTTGAACGCACAGGGAAAGCCCTTATGAAATTTTTCGTAGATACCGCCGAAGTTGATGCCATTGCAGAGCTGAATGATCTGGGCATGTGTGACGGGGTGACAACCAACCCGTCGTTGATCCTGAAATCGGGCCGCGATATTTTGGAAGTGACCAAAGATATCGCCAATATGGTATCTGGCCCTGTCAGTGCAGAAGTGGTCGCCCTCAAGGCCGATGACATGATCGCCGAGGGCCGCAAACTGGCTAAAATCGCAGAAAATATCGCGGTTAAAGTACCCCTGACATGGGATGGGTTGAAAGCTTGTAAAGTCCTGTCGGGCGAAGGCAGCATGGTCAATGTGACCTTGTGTTTCTCGGCCAATCAGGCACTTCTGGCGGCCAAAGCCGGGGCCACATTCATTTCGCCCTTCATTGGCCGCTTGGATGATATTAACCTCGACGGTCTGGATGTGATCGAGGACATTCGCGTGATCTATGACAATTACGGCTTTGACACCCAAATTCTGGCGGCGTCCATTAGATCGGTGAACCATGCGTCGGAATGCGCAAAAATCGGGGCCGATGTGATGACGGCACCGCCTGCGATCATCAAGAAAATGGCACATCATGTGCTCACGGATAAAGGTCTTGATAGTTTTATGAAAGACTGGGCAAAAACTGGACAAAAAATCCTGTAAAGGCAGTAAAATGACTGAAGCGATTGAAAAGTTCAACAAGGTGCGCGCGGAAATCCTGTCAAATCCAAAAGCGTTTCTGGAAGATCATGATGTCATGCGCGCCCTGATCAGTGCCGACCGTCAAAGGCAAGCCAGCAACGTGATCGATTTGCGTTCGATTGCAATGGACCGGATGGAAGAGCGCCTGAACAAGCTAGAAGACACCCACCGCACCGTTATCGCGGCGGCTTACGACAATGTTTCAAGCATGAACCAAATCCATCGTGCGATTTTGGCACTTCTGGAGCCTGATGATTTCAACGGATTTTTGCAATATATTGAACATGATCTGGCCCCGACACTTGGCGTAGACGTTGCATGTCTCTGCCTAGAAAGTCAGGCCGTGTCCCAGGGACAGGGCCCGTCCTTATCGCGCGAATTCGGTGACGGCGTCACCTTCATGGCCATCGGCGAAATTGAAGATTACATCACCCACGGCCGCAATATGAACAGCCGACCCGTAACCATGCGCTCGGTCAAAATGGACAGCGCATTTTTATTTGCGAACTGCGTCGAACCCGTCCACTCGGAAGCCCTGTTGAAACTTGACCTCGGGGTCGGAAATTTACCCGGTCTTTTGGTGCTGGGATCAAAAACCCCCGATCAATTCTCTCCGGCACAGGGCAGTGATTTGCTGTTGTTTCTAGGCAGCGTTTTCTCACGCCTGATGCGCCGCTGGCTGGCATAAATGTCCGCTCCGTCAGGCATACATGACCTGATGGAACGCTGGCTGACCCATGTGACAGCGATACGCGGGCAAGCTGAAAAAACTGCCGATGCCTACCGCCGCGATGTATCGGGATATCTTGGTTTTTTAAACCAGCATCTGGGCGGCGGGTTTGGTAAATCAGCTCTGTCGAAAATCAGCATCAGCGATATGCGCGCATGGATGGCCTATGAGCGCAGGCGCGGGGTTTCGGCGCGCTCTTTGGCACGGTCTTTGTCGGCAGTGAAAAGCTTTTACCGCTGGCTGTCGGAAACCGAAGGGCTGGAAGTCACTTCGGTTTTGGCAACACGGGCACCCAAATTCAAAGCTGGATTGCCGCGCCCTGTGGCCGCCATGGATGCCAAAACCATGATCGACACCGCAGAAATACAATCCTGCGAGCCTTGGGTCGGAGCGCGAGATACTGCCGTTTTAACGCTGCTTTATGGTTGCGGTTTGCGCATATCCGAAGCTCTTGATCTGAAATTCAACCAAGCCCCCCTGCCCGAAGTATTGAAAATACGGGGCAAGGGCGACAAAGAACGTATCGTTCCGGTAATCCCCGCCGCACGCAAAGCCGTAGACAGCTATCTACGGCTTTGCCCGCATATTCATACCCCCGATACACCGCTTTTTTTGGGCGTGCGCGGCAAGCGGCTTAATCCGCGCCAAATCCAGAAAGTCACTGAACAGGTGCGCCTGCAGTTAGGTCTGCCAGCAACGGCCACACCGCACGCTTTGCGTCATTCCTTCGCCACCCATCTGCTGGAAGCGGGCGGGGATTTGCGCAGTATTCAAGAATTGCTGGGCCACGCATCACTATCTACTACGCAACATTACACTGCCGTCGATCAAGCCCGCTTGATGGAGGTTTACAAAAAAGCTCACCCCAAGGGTGGCTAGCAAGCCTTTTTCTTGCCATTTGATTTGTTTTGAATTGCGCAATGTGTTTGCAACTGGGCATGGGTTTGCCGGCGAGGCCGCACTGCTGCCGTTTCAAATCCGCCCATAGTTTGTCTGCTTGAAAAATGCCAATATCAAACGCGCTCTTTATCGGGCTGAACGTTTAGAACCAGTAAACTAATTTACTGGTTTAATATTTGACCCCATGGGTAGTCCCCCGCTTATCCGCAGTTCAAATCAGTTCTGTGACTATCTGTAATATTTCACGATCTGGGCGTATCTGGGCGTATTTTGTTTAAAAACACGGCTATACGGCAGATATTTGACCCAATTACACCCTACCACGGGACGGCAGTTTATCCGGTTTCTCACCCACCATGACCTTCAATTGACCATCCGTGCGCGGCCCAACCCTTGTAGCAAAGCCCCAAACCGTGCAGGTTAAACCCCATGAAACCAACCCTAAAGGAGTACCGAAAATGTCCCTGAAAAACAAATTCCTGCGCTCCCTGATCCTTTGCGCTGCCGCGTTAAGCCTGATGGCCACGATGATCTCGCCCGCGCGAGCTTCGGACGGTAGTGATGTTGCCATTGGTGTATTTGCCGGTTTGTTAATCACCAGCCTGATATACCGAAACCAGACCCGGCAATCCAACCGTGGCTACGTCACGTCGAATGACCGCTATTATACCGGTTCACGTTATGACTATGGCACCCCGGGCCGTTATAATCGCTACGACCACGACTGGTGGCAGCGTCAACACTATAACAATAACCGGCACAATCGGCACAGGCGTTATTAACCGGCAATCTATGGACGTACACCGCACCGCTAGGGGGTGCGTCCAGTTTGACTTATGTCAAAGTAAAAACTTCCTGATTTTGATAGGATAGGCCATCCCATAAAACAGGAGGCTTTTCATGTTTAAAAAAATTACCGTTGCGGTTGATGGCTCTGACGCATCCGACAAAGCATTGCGCATGGCTTGTAATCTGGCTGGGAAATATGGCGCGAAAATACATCTCGTGCATTCCCCGCAAATTGAAACCACCGCCTATGCGCTCGGGGCCGGTGCCATGGTCGTTACCCCATCGCAAAAAGAACTGGATGCGGCAGGGGCAACACTCATTGAAAAAGCCGTTGCCGATGCCAAAGATTGCGGACAAAAAATCGCTAAAACCCATTTGGCCCATGGTAATGCTGCCGATCAAATATTGCACTGCGCCGATGAATGGGGTGCTGATCTGATCGTTATGGGCAGACGTGGTTTGGGCAGTTTTGGCAGCCTTGTGCTGGGCAGCACATCATTGCACGTCAGCCATTTGGCCAAATGCGCCTGCCTGACAGTCGCGTAAATTTGGGTGTGCATATCTACCGACCCTTGCCTTATTTGCCTTTGAATGACCCGAAAATCGCCATATTTCAGTCCTCGGATTTCCACGTTTCATCGCAATATTGACCGTGTAACGAGTAAGGAAATGTAAAATGAATCCGTTCAAACTGGAAGCCAAGCACATGATCAAACTGAATGACACAGCTTTTCAAAAAGGCGCCGCCACAAAGCTGATGCGCGAATTGATCAAGCACCCCGATGCCGTTGTTGAGGCATTGCAAAATACCCAAGTGCGTTTTTCGCTTATCCCACAGGAAAACCGCGCCGTACGTTTGGGCTAATCTCCCCGCTTACAGCCAGCCAATTGCCCTTGTGTTTTGCACACAAGTGCCGCAAACCATTGGGACGACTGAATTTGGAGTGAACCCCGTATGCGTAAAGTTCTGATCACTGGCAGTGCGGGATTTATCGGCTATCACCTTGCCGCCCACATGCTGGCAGAAGGATTTCAGGTTGTCGGCTTTGACGCGATGACCGATTATTACGACGTCACCCTGAAACAACGCCGCCACCAGATGCTGTTGCAAAACCCCAATTTCAGTTGCGTGGAAGGCATGTTGGAAGATTTTGATCTGCTAAACAAACTGGTCAAGGATACAAATCCCGACATCATCGTTCATCTGGCAGCACAGGCCGGTGTGCGCTATTCCTTGGAAAATCCGCGCGCCTATATAAACACCAATATCGTCGGCACCTTCAACCTGATGGAATGTGCGCGCGAATTCGAGGTTGGTCATTTGATGATGGCCAGCACATCATCCGTGTACGGCGCCAATACGGATATGCCTTTTGCCGAAACCGACAAGACCGAGACGCAGCTAACGATTTACGCCGCGACCAAAAAAGCCACCGAGAACATGGGCCACAGTTACGCGCATCTGTGGAAAATCCCTACCACGATGTTCCGGTTCTTTACGGTTTACGGACCATGGGGCCGCCCCGATATGGCACTTTTCAAATTCGTCGATGCCGCCCTGAAAGGCAAAGCTATCGATGTTTATAACAATGGCGATATGGCGCGCGACTTTACCTATGTCAGCGATCTGGTTCACGGTATCCGGCTGCTCTGCGACACCCCACCGCAACAACCCGCAAGCCCGAATGACATCGCGCCTGGCGACAGCCTAAGCCCCGCCGCCCCTTACCGCGTGGTCAACATCGGCAATAATGACAAGGTGCAATTGCTGGAGTTTATCGACCATATTGAGTCCGCCATAGGCCAACCGATCAAGCGGAATTATATGGAAATGCAAAAGGGCGATGTGCCCGCGACATGGGCCAATTCAGAGCTTCTGCACATGCTCACCGGCTATCAGCCACAAACCTCGGTGAAAGAGGGCATAACAAAATTCGTCGAATGGTACCGCACTTATTACAACGCCTAGTGTCAGTGCACTACAGGCAGAATTTTTTCTGCCATGTAATAGCCCAAGATAGCGCAGATAACGGCTAGCCACACAACATAATTGACAACATTATTTGTCAGCCGTGTCTCTTCCTCGCCAAGATCTGGAAAAAGTGTGGTAGTTTTTTGACCCGGCCAAATGACTATTCTCACGATCAAATTCCAAATTTTCATGACGTTCCCAAGATTAACCGGATTTATGCATTTACGCGTACGATCATACGCGTCTCTTGCTCTGTCTGAAAGCGTAAAATATCCTATGCGGATTGCATTCAAGCCATATTATCATTGACCCCTTAAACCAGAATGAAATCACTCGCTGTCATGTCGACCATTGCGGTGTTGCGCAGCAGCAGGATGTCGCTACCGCCCAGATCGATGCGGATGTGGCTTCCGGCTTGTTGCATCACCGCTTGCACGTCTGCATATGTGGTGAAACCGAAGGATGACAGGTCAATCTGGTCATTGCCGAAATCGTCGAAATCCAGCACGTTATCCAGCCCGTTTCCGGCCACAAACACGAACACATCGTCGCCGGCATCACCGCGCAAACCGTCGATGCCTGCGCCGCCGTTAAGCGTGTCGTTGCCAAGGCCGCCGCGCAGATTATCGCGCCCGCCCATGCCGTTAATAATATCGTTGCCCGCATCGCCGATGATCTTGTTGATGCCCGCATCGCCGGTCAGGGTATCGTTGTGGATTGAGCCGCGAATGTTTTCGATATTGGCGTAGGTATCGCCCTGTGCAAAGCCGCCTGCGCCAGCACCTGTTAGATCAACGCTTACGCCCGCGCTGCTGTCGTTGTACATCGCCCAGTCGATGCCGGTGCCGCCGTCCAGCGCATCCGCACCGCGGCCACCGAACAGGAAGTCGTTGTTGGCGTCGCCAAAGATAAAATCGTCGCCGTTAAAGCCGCGCAGAATATCGCCCGCCCCCATGCCGTGGATCACATTGGTCCCCGCCGAACCGGTGATTTTGTCGCCGCGTGTGTCGGAACCGTTGACGTTCTCGATACTGGTTAACGTGTCATTATGCGCTTCACCACCGATATTCACATTGGTCACCAGATTGATCGTCTGCGCATTGGTCGAGGTACTGTAATCAATGGTATCAATCCCCGCGCCGCCATCAACGGTATCCGCGCCTGCACCACTGGTGAACACATCGTCGCCCAAGCCGCCTATTAAACTGTCGTCTCCGGCGCCACCTTCAAGCGTATCGTTACCGACACCGCCGTCCAGCGTGTCGTTGCCGATCCCGCCGATCAAATGGTCATTGCCGCGCATTCCCATAATCTCATTTGCCAGGCTATTGCCGGTAATGGTATCGTTACCGTCACTGGTGACGAT
>CAZMMG010000017.1:0-16205 GCA_964567355.1 uncultured Neptunicoccus sp. | reverse complement strand
AAATAATAAAAAATTATTAAAAACTGCTACCATATAAAAAACAAAAGAATTTGGAGAAATTAACTTAGCAACAAAAGACTACAAAGAAAAAATGAAAATTAATCCAACGTTCATAGTTCGTGAAGAATTATAAGAAAAAATTAATAAAAATAAAAAAAATAAAAAAAATAAAAAAAGAAAAGAAAATAATTTCAAAATTAATGAAAAACAAAAAACCCTTTTGAATGCGATTGCGCGCGGGGTACATATCGAAGACACGGCGGCTGATTTGGGCATGCCGATTATCACGGTTAAGTCGCAACTGGCCAGGGTGCGCGCAATACTTGGAACCCGCACCAGCGCCGAGGCCGTGCAACGGGCGGCAGATTTGGGACTTTTGAAATGAATTGGAGTTATTCACAATGGTAAAATACCTGTTTTGCATCAGCTGTATTCTGTCCGCGCCGATTATGGTCAAAGCGGCTGTGGTTTGCAATGAAACCGGAAATCAGATGGAAATGAATATTTGCGCATTTCAAGATTATAAGGCTGCAGACAGTGAACTGAATGCGGATTACAAACGGGCGATGGCCTTTATGAAGCAGGCGGATCTGGATTATCTGCCCGAAGGTGCAGTGCCGGGTGTGATTGTATTGCGCGATGCCCAGAGGGCCTGGATTACATATCGGGATAAAAACTGCACGGTTGAAACACTGGCCTATCGCGGCGGCAGCATTGTGCCGTTGATCTGGGCAAATTGCCTTGAGGCGATGACCCGCGCACGCAGTGAAGAGTTGCGCCGGATATTGGAAGAAAACTGATCGGGGGATTTTACAGTGGTAGTCCCTAGGGGAGTTGAACCCCTCTTTCCTGGTTGAAAACCAGATGTCCTAACCGATAGACGAAGGGACCACTCACTGTGATGCGGTGTTTAGTGTGAAGTTTTGTGGCTGGCAAGAGGATTTTGGCTTTGGGGGAAAAGTTTTTTACAAAGCTATCGCCGCATCCTCCAGCCGCAGCTTGGCGCGCCTGCGGCCACCCCAATCGTCGATTTCAAGCCGTCCGGCGCAGTGAAACAAGCGTCCTTCATGGTTTTCCAGCAACGCCCCCATCGGGCCATCAAAGGCGCGAAAACAGATCGCGTCGATCTTGCTGCCGTTTTCGCCCTGCAAGGTCAACCGCAGGTGATTTTCACCTGCGCGTTTGGCGAATGCGATGCGCTGGGCGGGCAGGGCAAAGCGCGGCGCAGGGGCGCCCGCACCAAACGGGCCTGCGGCCTCTAGCTGTTCGATCAGTTCGGGCGTGATCGCCGAGGGTGCAATGGCCCCGTCCAGCGACAGGTCTTTGGGGCCGATGTTGCCCGCACCCTGTTTTTCCAGCAATTCGGACAAGCGTGCCATTGCCGCGTCCAGGTTGTCGCGGGCGACGGTTAGCCCTGCGGCCATGGTGTGACCGCCGCCTTTCAGCAACACGCCTTCGCGGGTGCAAGTGGCAACGGCTGATCCCAGATCAATGCCGGTCACGGAACGCCCCGAGCCTTTACCGATCGTGCCGTCCAGCCCGATCACAATCGCGGGGCGGTTGGATGCCTCTTTCAGGCGCGATGCGACAATGCCGACAACGCCCGGATGCCAACCTTCGCCCGCGGCCCAGACAAGTGGTTTGTCAAAGCCGCGCGCTTCGGCCTGTGCCACCGCTTGCAATTGCACTTGCTGTTCAATTTCGCGCCGCTCGTCATTCAACTGGTTCAACCTGTCGGCAATCGAGCGGGCTTCATCCAGATTAGTTGTGGTTAAAAGTCGCAAACCCAGATCGGCTTTGCCGACCCGTCCGCCCGCATTGATGCGCGGCCCCAGCAAGAAGCCCAAATGATAGGCGGTGGGGGCGGAATTCATTTTGGCGGCATCGGCCAAAGCCACCAGCCCCGGTCTAAGCCGCGCGGCCATGATGGTCAGACCTTGGCGCACCAATGCGCGATTAAAGCCCACCAGCGGGGCGACATCGGCGACCGTTCCCAAAGCGGCCAGATCAAGGGCATTCATAAGGTTTGGCACCGGTTTGCCTGCGGCCTTAAATATGCGGTTGCAGGCGGCAAGGGCTAGAAATACCACCCCGGCGGCACAAAGATAGCCGTATTCGCACTCTTCATCCTGACGGTTCGGGTTTACCACCGCATAGGCATCGGGCAGGGTTTCGCCACCCATATGGTGATCCAGCACAATCACATCGGTGCCTTTAACTGCCGCAATCGGTTCATAGGACAGGGTGCCGCAATCAACACAGATGATCAGGTCGTGATCGGTCGCCAGCATTTTCATTGCCGCCTCATTGGGGCCGTAGCCCTCATCGATGCGGTCAGGCACATAAAGTGTGGCGGTAATGCAAAACTCGTGTAGCCAGTTGAACATCAAAGAACCCGAGGTGGCTCCGTCCACATCATAATCGGCAAAAATCGCTATTTTTTGCTTTTTATCTACTGCTTGGCAGATGCGCATCGCGGCTTTGTCCATATCCTTCAACGCGGATGGGTTGGGCATGAGGTCACGTAAAGAGGGTGTCAAAAAGGCTTGTGCTTCTTCTGTTGGCACGTTGCGACGGGCCAAAGTTCTGGCAACGATTTCAGGCAGGCCTGTCTGTTGTGCAATCGCCTGTGCATGGCGGTCTTGTCCCGCATTCAGGCCAACCCACCTGCGACCTGTGGCCGATGTCTCAACCCCTAGGAATGCTCTGTTAGGCATCGATGATGCGCAGCATCAAGGGCGCTTCTGTTGTGACATTCAGCCCGGCAATACGGGTAAAAGCCGCTTCAACAACGGCGCGTTGGGTCGGGTGGGTGACGATCATCACAGGGGCAGAGACATCATCATGGCTGAACTGGCGCATGCGGTTGATGGAGACGCCCGCATCGGCCAAAGCGGTGGATATTTGTGCCATGACGCCGGGGGTATCTTTCAGGTTCAGCCGCAATGAAAAAGCAGATGTGTTGCTGATTTTTGCAACTTTTGCGGGCTTTAGCGTGTGGGCAGGTTGGCCGAAAACAGGCAGTTTCAGCCCGCGCGCAATATCCATCACATCGCCCATCACCGCACTTGCGGTGGGGCCTTCGCCCGCGCCTGCGCCGCGCAGCACAATCTGGCCCACCGCATCGCCTTCAATCACGACCATATTGGTGCCGCCATCAAGCTGTGCCAAGGGGGATGCCGCGGGGACAAGGGCAGGGCGCATAGATTGCTCCAAGCCTGCGTCGGTCATTTGGGCCACGCCCAGAAGTTTGATGCGAAATCCCATGTCACGGGCGTGGTCGATGTCCTGAATGGTAATCTGTCCGATGCCTTCCAGTTCGACCCCTGCGAAATTGACTTGGGTGCCAAAGGCGATCGAGGATAGCAGAACCAGTTTATGGGCCGCGTCAATACCGCCCACATCCAGATTTGGATCAGCTTCCAGATAACCCAGATCCGAGGCTTCGGTAAAAACCGCGTTATATCCGAGCTTTGCACTTTCCATCCGTGTCAGAATGTAATTGCAGGTGCCGTTCATCACCCCCATTATACGTGTGATACGGTTGGCGGCCAGACTTTCGCTCAGGGCTTTGATGATCGGAATGCCCCCCGCTACCGCCGCTTCAAACCGCAAGTTTACCCCAGCGTCTTCCGCTGCAATCGCAAGTTCCTGCCCGTGCATGGCCAGCATGGCCTTGTTGGCAGTAACCACATGCTTACCTGCGGCAATTGCGGCTTCAACGGCAGCTTTTGCCGGGCCGCTATCGCCGCCGATAAGTTCTATGAACACATCTATATCGCCGCGTTTGGCCAGGGCGACAGGGTCGTCTTCCCAGGCAAATCCCGATAAATCCACACCGCGATCTTTGGCTTTCGAGCGTGCCGATACGGCGACAATACGGATGGGACGGCCTGCGCGGGCCTCTAGCATGGCCGCGTGGTTTTGGATGATTTTGATGACACCGACACCCACGGTTCCCAATCCCGCAATCCCAAGTCTTATTGTATTCGACATCAGTTAGCCGCTCCGAATTATTTAAGCCTTATTATTTAAGCCTATTATTTATGCTTTCGTGTGTTAGCGCAACAAAGCTGGTGGGGCAATGCGCTAGTTGGCCAAGGCTTTCAGCCGCTCGACGTCTTTCAGATCGGCATCGACATTGACCGCCGCCTTTTGCGCCAGGTCGGCAGTCGGGGACAGTTTGGGCCAAGGGGTGTTTGGGGCATATGAAGGGTATTTGAAGCCCGGCACGACGGTTTTAACGCTGCATGCCACCAATGCTGTGGCGGCAAGGGCTAGTATCGTTGCAGATTTAAAGCGGTTGATCATAGTGTTTCCAGCATCAATAGGGTCACACCCTTCATAGCGGTCACAAAAAAGCTGCGCAAGACATCTGTCCGCGCAGCTTTGATTGTTTATTTGGTGCCCTATAACGTATCGTAAATCGGGAACCTTGCACATAGGGCTTCGGCTTTGGCTTTAACGGCGGCCTCTACCGCGCCGTTGCCGTCTTCACCGTTAGCAGCAATGCCGTCGATCACTTCGATAATCATATCGGCAATTTCGCGAAACTCGGCTTCGCCAAAGCCGCGTGTGGTGCCCGCAGGGGTGCCAAGGCGCAGGCCTGATGTGACCGTGGGTTTTTCCGGATCAAACGGGATGCCGTTTTTGTTGCAGGTGATGTTGGCGCGTCCCAACGCCTTGTCGGCCACATTGCCCTTAACCCCTTTGGGGCGCAAATCGACCAGCATCAGGTGGGTGTCGGTGCCCCCCGATACGATGTCCAGTCCGCCCTTCATTAGCTGGTCAGCCAAAGCCACTGCATTGGCACGCACGGCTTTTTGGTAGGTTTTGAACTCGGGGCGCAAAGCCTCGCCAAAGGCTACGGCCTTGGCAGAAATCACATGCATCAACGGGCCGCCCTGAATGCCGGGGAATATCGCCGAGTTAACCTTCTTGGCAATGGCTTCATCGTTGGTCAGGATCATGCCGCCGCGCGGGCCGCGGAGGGTCTTATGGGTGGTGGTGGTGACAACATCCGCATGCGGGAACGGGTTGGGGTGTTCGCCTGCGGCCACAAGACCGGCAAAATGCGCCATGTCCACATGCAGGATTGCCCCGACACTGTCGGCAATTTCACGAAAGCGCGCAAAATCAATTTGGCGCGGGATAGCGGAACCACCGGCAATGATCATCTTGGGTTGATGTTCTTTGGCCAAAGCCGCGACTTGATCGTAATCGATCAGGCTGTCCTGTTTGCGCACGCCGTATTGCACCGCGTTGAACCATTTGCCTGACTGGTTGGGTGCCGCACCGTGGGTCAAGTGCCCGCCCGATGCCAAGTTCATGCCCAAAATCGTGTCACCCGGCTTGATCAGGGCTTGCATCACGCCTTGGTTGGCCTGAGAACCGGAGTTCGGTTGCACATTGGCAAAGTCGCAACCGAACAGTTGCTTGGCGCGGTCTATTGCCAAGTTCTCGGCCACATCCACATGCTGGCAACCGCCGTAATAACGCCGTCCGGGATAGCCTTCGGCATATTTGTTGGTCATCACCGAACCTTGCGCCTGCATTACTGCGCGTGACACGATATTTTCCGAGGCAATCAGCTCGATCTCGTTGCGCTGGCGGCCCAATTCATTTGTAATCGCTCCGAATATCTCGGGGTCGCGGGATGAAAGCTCTTCGGTGAAAAATCCGGCGTCGCGGGTTTTTGTCATGTCGGTCACTCCTAAAAGACGTCTAAATCTGGGTCTGTCCTATTCTATCGGATTTGTTTATGAAAGAGGGAATGCGACACACGCGACCTCTTGGGCGGCGTATTTAAGGTTGGAAATAAAGGACAGACAGCTATGAGGGACAAGAAAATAAGCTTTGTAGCATCACGCGCGGATCAGGCCCAAGCGTCATTGGAAGTGCTGGGTGCGCGCTACGGCAATGTCCCACTGGAAAAAGCGGATGTGATTATCGCGCTGGGTGGCGACGGTTTGATGCTGCAAACCTTGCATGAAACCGAATACCTGCCGACCCCGGTTTACGGCATGAACCGCGGCTCGGTCGGGTTTTTGATGAACGCTTACGACGACGGCGACCTGCTGGAACGGCTGGAGCAGGCCGAAGAAGCGGTAATCCACCCCCTTAGGATGCAGGCCTATTGCGCCGACGGGACGGATATAGAGGCCCTTGCGATCAACGAGGTGTCCTTACTGCGCAGCGGGCCGCAAGCCGCCAAATTGCGCATATCGGTTGACGGGCGCGAGCGCATGGCGGAACTGACCTGCGACGGGGCATTGTTGTCTACGCCCGCCGGCTCGACCGCTTATAACTATTCCGCACACGGGCCGATCCTGCCCATCGGCGCCGATATTCTGGCCCTGACCGCAATGGCGGCATTTCGCCCGCGTCGCTGGCGCGGGGCGTTGCTGCCGATGTCGGCACGGGTGCGTTTTGACGTGCTGGAGGCCGAAAAACGCCCGGTATCTGCGGTGGCCGACGGCAAAGAGGCCCTGAACGTGCTGTCGGTCGAAATTTTCAATGAGCCGGACGTCAGCCACCACATCCTGTTCGACCCTGGCCACGGGTTGGAAGAACGGCTTATTCGTGAGCAGTTTGTGTAAGGGGGGGGAATACCCTAGGGAGGTTCTGATTAAAGCTAAAATTTTGAAAAAATGTCAGCCCCTGCCCGGGTGGGGGCTTGCATCGGGGTTTACAAATTCGCAATATTACGAAGCATACGATACATATCAATTAGATGTGCCGTTGAGAAAGCCCCCGCCGAGGGGCGGGCAGGGGCTGGCATTTTTTCAAAATGCCCAGTAGATTATTGTTCAGAGTGTCGGCAAAAGTGGTTAAGGGTTCTCAAAGATTGCAAAGCAACCTTCTGCTACCTCGACGGGTTTCCCTCATCGAACAAAACCATCCAACACTTGCAATCCTGCCTGTCCTGTTGGACAAGGGATAAACAGAAATTCCGGGGTGTACCCATGTCACTGACAGTCAAACAACAAGCCGGTTACTGGGGCATTGGCATTGCCGTGTTTTTGCTGGCCCTGTGGGGGCTGGGCAATGTGATCTTGCCGTTTATCACTGGTATGGCCATCGCCTATTTTCTGGATCCGGTTGCCGACCGACTGGAACTTCTGGGCCTTAGTCGCGCGGCAGCCACCGCGACCATCACCTTTGCCGCCCTTGTTATTGCGGTTCTGCTGGTGATTTTGCTGGTGCCGATGTTGATAGACCAGACCGTGGCCATGTTCAAAGTCGCCCCCGCCTATTTTAGCCAAGCCCAAACCGTGCTGGCAGACCGTTTCCCGAGCATTATGCAGGAAGGCTCGCCGATACGCCATGCCTTGCAATCTTTTGGTCAGACCATGCAAAGCCAAACCGGGGCTTTTGCCAAAGCCCTGTTGGCCTCGGCCTTTTCCATCATAGATGCGCTGGTTTTTATCGTTGTTGCCCCGGTTGTGGCGTTTTACATGCTGCTGGACTGGGACAGGATGGTGGCGGTTATAGATGGCTGGCTGCCACGCGATCACTTGGATGAATTGCGGGGGCTGGCGCGCGAGGTCGATACGGTTCTGGCGGGTTTCGTGCGCGGGCAATTCACCGTATGCGCTATTCTGGGTTCGTTTTATGCGGTGGCTTTGATGTTGGTGGGATTACAGTTCGGTCTTGTTATCGGCCTGTTGGCGGGATTGCTGACCTTCATCCCCTATGTGGGATCTGTGATCGGCGGTATTCTTTCTATCGGCTTGGCCCTGTTCCAGTTCTGGAACACACCTGAATGGATTGTTGTTGTGGCAATTATTTTTGTCGTGGGCCAAATGGTCGAAGGCAATATCCTGTCGCCAAAACTGGTTGGCGGCTCGGTCGGATTGCATCCGGTCTGGCTGATGTTTTCGCTATCCGCATTTGGCAGCCTGATGGGATTTACCGGCATGTTGGTGGCGGTTCCGGTGGCGGCCAGCCTAGGCGTATTTTTTCGCTTTGGGGTGTCGCAATATTTGCAAGGCAAGCTATATAAAGGTACGTATGAGGCCAAGCCCAAGGCGACCCGAAAACCCCGTAAAACCAAGGCTGAATAACCTGGATGTCACAACAACTGATCTTTGATCTGCCACCGAAAACCGCATTCGGACGCGAGGATTTCTTTGTCTCGCCCTCGAATGACCGAGCGGTGAAAGTGATCGAAAACTGGCCCGACTGGCCCTTGGGAAAGCTGGTTTTATATGGCCCTAAAGGTTCGGGTAAATCGCATCTGGCACATATCTGGGCTGAAAGTTCCGGCGCGGTTGTTCTGGGCGCAAACCAACTGGCCTATGAGCGGTTGGAAACTTTGGCAGAACAGCCCATAGCAATTGAAGATGTGCACCGAATAGCGGGCAATGATGATGCGGAGGCCGCGCTTTTCCATCTTCATAACCTGATGCATCAGGCCGGGCATCCGCTGTTGATGACAGGTGTTGCGGCGGTTGCAAGCTGGGATATTCACCTGCCCGATTTGACAAGCCGTTTGCTGGGCAGTGAAATAGCGATGTTGACCGCACCTGACGACGCGCTTTTGTCAGTGCTGCTGATAAAGCTGTTTTCAGATCGCCAAATCGTGGTAACGCCTGCCTTGGTCAGCTATATTGTCGCCCGTATGGACAGATCATTTGCTTTTGCAGGTGAATTGGTTCGGGCTTTGGACCGGGCTTCTCTTGCTGGGCAAAAACCGATCACCAAACGCCTGGCTAAGCGTGTTTTGGATGAGATGCAGGGGCAATAGTAGCATGGTAAACGCAGATTTTTTTAATGATAAATCGCTTGCACCCCCGTTGGCAACCTTGGATGAGAAGACCGGGCCAGATCGGTTTTTTAACCGCGAGTTGTCGTGGCTGGCGTTCAATGCGCGCGTTTTGGGAGTGGCCGAGGATGATCAAATTCCGCTACTGGAACGGGTTCGGATGCTGTCTATTTCCGCTAAAAACCTGGATGAATTTTTTGTTGTGCGTGTGGCAGGCTTTGAACGGTTGGTACATTCAGGCGATCATAATCCCACGCTTGACGGGCGCACGCCTGAACATCAACTGGGCGAAATGTCAGATGTGATTAATGCTATGATGCAACGCCAGCAAAGCTGCTGGGATATGTTGGAAACGGCTATGGCGGCTGCGGGTGTCGCGCGGGCACGACCAACAGATTTATCGGATGCGGAACGGGATTGGCTGGAACAGAAATATCTCGATAATGTGTTGCCCTTGTTGCGTCCGGTACGCATTGACCCAAACCATCCGTTTCCGTTTGTTCCCAATGCTACGTTGACCATGGCTTACCGTTTGCAACGACACAAAGCCCCCGAACCAATGGATGTGTTGCTGTCGGTGCCGCGCCATGTCAAAGCCGCCTATATGCTGGAACCGCTTGAGGACGGTAAAACGCGGTTCATTCTGATTGAAGATATTTTGGATATGTTTCTGGAAATGTTGTTTCCGAAATGCGCCGTTCTGGAACAGTGCAGCTTTCGCCTGCTGCGTGACAGCAATATCGAAATCCATGAGGATGCAGAGAATTTGATAGGTGAGTTTGAAACTGCCTTGCAACAACGTTCGCGCGGGGATGTAATACGCTTGTTTATCTCTGGAAACGGCGCATCAAACCTACCCAAGATTGTTCAAACCGGGTGCGGAGCAAACCGGGACGCGGTGGTTCAGGTTAACGGGGTTCTTAATCTGGCGGATTATTCCGATCTGATTTCGAAACGTCACGCTGATTTGTTATGGGCCGATTATCATCCGCGCCAGCCGGAACGCTTACGTGATTTCGACGATGATATATTTGCTGCAATCAGGCAAAAAGACATGCTGTTGCACCACCCTTACGAGTCGTTCAACATCGTGATTGATTTCCTGCGTCAAGCGGTGCTCGATCCCTATGTGCTGGCAATCAAGCAGACGCTTTACCGCACCTCGTTCGAGTCACCGATTGTCGAGGCACTGATCGAAGCTGCACGGGCCGGCAAAAATGTAACCGCCATGATCGAACTGAAAGCGCGCTTTGATGAAGCCGCCAATATCCGTCAGGCCAAGCTGTTGGAACAGGCGGGCGTACAGGTGGTTTACGGTGTACCGAACCTGAAAACGCACGCGAAATTTTCAACCGTTTTACGCCGCGAAGGTGATGATCTGGTGGCCTATAACCATATTGGCACCGGCAATTATCACCCGCAAAATGCATTGGTTTACACTGACCTGTCACTGTTTACCTGTAGCAAACCCATCGCTCGCGATGCCTCGAAATTTTTCAATTATGTGTCGGGTGGCATCAAGCCGCGTGGGCTTGAAAATCTGGCGATCTCGCCTGATAGCTTAAAATCGAAATTGCTGAAACGGATTGAAAAAGAGGTTAAATTCGGCAGTGATGGCCGGATCTGGGCAAAGATGAATTCGCTGGTCGAGGATGAAATTATCGATGCTCTTTATGCCGCTTCGCAAGCCGGGGTGAGGATTGATCTGGTGGTGCGCGGCACTTGTGCACTGCGCCCCGGTATCACGGGTCTGTCGGAAAACATCCGGGTGAAATCCATCGTCGGACGCTACCTGGAACACGCACGCATCGTGTGTTTTGGCAATGGTTCGGGGCTGCCGTCAAGCGGGGCACGGGTGTTCATCAGTTCGGCTGACTGGATGTACCGAAATATGAGCAAGCGGGTGGAAATCATGGCCGAGATCACCAATAAAACGGTTCATGCACAAATCTTGGGGCAAATTATGGCCGCCAATCTGGCAGATCAGCGCAATTCTTCGGTGCTGCAACCAGATGGGAGATATCTTAAACACAAGGCGGGTCGTAAACGACAGTTCGATTGCCACTGCTTTTTCATGGAGCACCCTTCCTTGTCGGGGCGTGGCTTAGCCGGGGCCAAAGACGTGCCGGAACTGGCCTGTGGTTATGACCACTGATCCTGCAAAAATCGCTGTTATTGATGTGGGCTCGAACTCGGTTCGGCTGGTGGTTTATTATGGGGCTCGGCGTGCGCCATTGCAGTTTTTCAACGAAAAAGTCGTGTGCGGATTGGGGCGCGGGTTGGTGGGCAGTGGCATGTTGCATAGCGATGGCCGCAAACGTGCGTTAAACGCCATCCGCCGTTTTGCTGGCATTGCAGAGCGCATGGGGGTGCGCGATATTCACACTGTAGCAACCGCTGCGGTCAGAAACGCCCGCGACGGGAGTGATTTTTGCGATGAGGTTTTATTGGAAACCGGCCTGAAACTGCGGGTTGTTACGGGTGAAGAAGAAGGGGCTTTGTCTGCCCAAGGTGTGTTTTTTTGCCAACCTAATGCCGAAGGTTTGGTCTGTGATATGGGCGGTTCTTCGATGGAATTGGCGCAGATTACGAACCGTGAAGTGACCTTGTCGAAAACCTCTGGTTTAGGCCCGTTGCAATTACAGAATTTTGCAGACGAAGAAGCCCTTGATGAAAAAATAGAGACGCAGCTTAGCGCGTTGACCAAGGATTTCAAACCGCCGGAAACGCTTTATCTGATCGGTGGCACCATTCGTGCCATTGCCAGTCTGGACATGGCTCTGAAAGCGTACCCCTTGGATGTGCTGAACGAATACAGTCTTCCCGTTGCCGATTTCAGGGGGCTGTTACATTGGGTTATTAGCACTGATATGACCCGGATTAAAGCTTTGGATGCCGTTGCATCCGATCGCTTGGATTTTGTGAAAATTGTGGCGCGGGTTTTGCTGGGGTTGTTGGAAAAAATAACGCCAAAAGAGATCAGGTTTTCGTCTTTCGGTATCCGTGAAGGCGTGCTTTTCGAAAACATGCCGCCGCGCATCCAACGCCGTGACCCGCTGATCGAGGCCTGCCAGTTCTTTGAACGCTCGAACGCCCGGTTCAAGGATTTTGGCACAACTTTATATGCATGGGTGCTGCCCTTGTTTGGCAAACTGGATGAAAAGCGCAACCGTCTGATCTGGGCGGCGTGCCTGCTGCATGATGTCACTTGGGCTGCACACCCAAGTTACCGCGCCGAGGCCAGTTTCGACTATGCGACACGCGCCAATTTGGCGGGTCTGGATCACCATGAGCGCATCTTTTTGGCCGTGGCCCTGATCCACCGCTATAAAAATAAACACGGGGTTGAGCGGTTGGCTGATCTGAATATTCTTTTGTCCGAAGCCGACCAGGCCGAGGCCGAAGTTTTGGGTCGTGCCATGCGTCTGGGTGCCATGCTGGGCGGGCCCGATGTGGCGCATATGGGGCAATTGCAAATGAAAGCCGGGGCATTGATCCTGACCATCGACCCGCAAAGTGCCAGACTAATGGGCGAGATGGTGGAACATCGTTTGCAGGCATTGGCCAAGGCTCTGGGGAAAACAGCAACGTTGCAGATCGCATAATGCGTTTGGGAATTGCCCTTTAGCCGTAATTCGCCTAGACAATCATAGAAGTCAGAAAACCCAAGATCGGAGCTTTGCGCCCATGCGTATGTCACGTTATTTTTTGCCCATCCTGAAAGAAAATCCTAGCGATGCGCAAATTGTCAGCCACCGCCTTATGCTGCGTGCGGGAATGATCAAACAGGCGGCCTCGGGGATATATTCATGGCTGCCGATGGGGTTTAAAGTTTTACGCAAACTGGAAAACATCGTGCACGAAGAGCAGGCCCGCGCCGGCCACATTGCGATGCTGATGCCGACCTTGCAATCGGCTGACCTTTGGCGTGAAAGCGGGCGTTACGATGACTACGGCAAGGAAATGCTTCGTATCAGCGACCGCCATGGCCGCGATATGCTTTACGGGCCGACCAACGAGGAACTGATTACGGATATTTTTCGTGGTGCTGTGACCTCCTATAAAGACCTGCCGAAAACGCTTTACCATATCCAGTGGAAATTTCGCGATGAAGTGCGCCCGCGTTTCGGGGTGATGCGCGGCCGCGAGTTTTTGATGAAAGATGGCTATAATTTCGACATTGATAAGCCCGCCGCAATGCACGCCTACAACCGCCATCTGGTCAGCTATTTGCGCACCTATGAACGCATGGGGCTAAAAGCCATTCCGATGCGTGCCGACAGCGGCCCCATTGGCGGCGATGACACCCACGAGTTTCTAGTGCTGGCTGATACTGGCGAGTCGGAAGTGTTTTATGACAGTAAAATTCTGGATTTGACCCTTGGTGACCGTGAAGTGGATTTTGACAACTGGGATCAATGCGCCGGTATTATGAAAGAGTGGACAACGCCCTATGCCCGCACTGATGAGACCCATGATGAGACCGTGTTCAACCAAGTGCCAGAAGCGCGGCGCAAAGTATCACGCGGTATCGAAGTCGGGCAGATTTTCTATTTTGGCACCAAATATTCGGAACCGATGGGGGCGACTGTAGTCAATGCCGAAGGCAAGCAAGTGCCGGTTCACATGGGCTCGCACGGTATCGGGGTTTCACGTTTGTTGGGGGCAATTATCGAGGCCAGCCATGACGATAACGGTATTATCTGGCCTGAAGGGGTCACACCTTTCGGGGTCGGAATTGTCAACCTGAAGCAGGGTGACGATCAGGCCGATGCGGCTTGCGAGGCGTTCTATAAATCCGCCACCGCTTTGGGGCTTGATCCCATATATGACGACCGCAAGGAACGCGCCGGCGGCAAATTTGCCACCATGGATCTGATCGGTATTCCGTGGCGCATCACTGTCGGGCCACGCGGCTTGAAAAACGGTGTGGTCGAGCTGACCTCGCGCAAGTCCGGTGTCAGTGAAGAACTGCCGCCCGAACAGGCGTTGGAACGACTGACCCAAATATACGCAGGCCACTAGAATGGCAGGGCTGGTCAAATGGGCAGGCGGTTTGCTGTTCGGGGCGGCCCTGTCGCAATTTCCGGAATATTCGCAACAATATGTGCAACGCATGGGCGGGGCGCTGGATGAGCTGAAAACCGTGGTGGCGGATTTCGATACATCTGCCAAAACTGCGGGCTATAGCCGCGACACGGCTTTGGCTGCAATGACGGGCACTGATTTTTTATCGGCCCGCCAAGCAGATATGACCCGCACATTTGCGCGCTTCGATACGCTGCAAGCGGATTATTTACGCCTGAAAGATGCCAATGCATTTCAGCGGCTTGCCTATGTGGCACGGATGCGTGACACCCAGATCATGCGCGGTACCGCAAAGGATTTCAAACCGGCGGTTCCTTTGACCACTGAAGGGGCGGGGGTGGCCGGTATCGGGTTTCTATTCGGTTACGGCGGATTAGCGGGATTGGGGCGTAAACGTCGCCGCAGGCAAAAACAGGCTGCCGCATGAAGGCACATCGCACAAAACCTTTTGCCGCTTTTGAATGGATGATTGCATGGCGTTATATCCGCGCCAAACGCCGTGAAGGCGGCGTCAGTGTGATGACCTGGATTTCGCTGATCGGTATTGCCTTGGCGGTGTTTGCCTTGATTGCCACCTTGGCGGTGCGCTCGGGTTTCAGGGTAGAGTTCGTCAATACGATTTTGGGCGCGAATGCGCATGTGTCAGTCTATGTCTCGCCGCATCTTGACCCGCAAGGGGTGACGATACGCACGTTTTCCGATTATGAGCCAAAGCTGGAACGGATCAAACAGGTGCCGGGCGTGACCCGTGCTGCCCCGGTTGTGAAGGCGCAAGTCATGGCCACAGCCAACGGTCAAAATACCGGGGTGCAGGTGATCGGTGAACGCATGGCCGATCTGAAAACCCTGCCGCTGATTTCCAAACCGGTCACAAGTTACGGCTCGATTGATGACTTTGACAAAGGCGTGGCTATCGGTTCTGGCGTTGCGCGTGAATTGGGGCTGAGCGTTGGTGATGCGATCACGCTGATCTCGCCCGATGGGGTGAAAACCGCCTTTGGCACCAGCCCGCGTGTGGATATTTACAATGTGGTTTATATCTTTGCAGTGGGCCGCTACGATATTGATCGCACGCGGCTTTATATGCCGCTGGCGGACGCACAGAGCTTCTTTAACCGCGAGGAGCAGGTCGATGAGTTCGAAGTGATGGTTGCCGATCCCGATAAAGTGAACGAGATGACGGCGGCCTTGATGCAAGCGGCGGGGCCGCGCAGCCTGACATGGACATGGCTGGATGCCAGCGGGGCATTCCTGAACGCTTTGAAGATGGAGGACAACATCATGTTCATCATTTTGTCGATTCTGGTTTTGCTGGCCTCGATGAACATTGTCTCGGGGCTGATTATGCTGGTCAAAAACAAAACCCGCGATGTGGGTATATTGCGTACCATGGGCCTGACGGAAGGCTCTATTTTGCGGGTGTTTTTTATTTGCGGCGCATCCATTGGCGTGGTGGGAACCGTTATCGGCATCATTCTGGGATGCCTTTTTGCGATTTATATCGATCCGATTTTTGATCTCATCAACACGCTGGCGGGCGGTGATGTTTGGGATCCGTCGACACGGTTGCTGTCAAAACTACCCGCAAAACTGGTGCCGTTTGATGTTCTCAAAGCCGTGGCCTTGTCGCTGGGTCTGTCTTTCACCATTACCGTTTTTCCTGCGCGCCGCGCCGCCCGCCTGAACCCGGTCGAGGCGTTGCGCAATGAATGATGTGTTGGCCCTGAATAATATTTCCAAAGCGTATAATAGCGGACAACCCGGTGAGGTGATTGTCCTTAAAGACGCGTCAATCACGCTTCAACCCGGCGAAGTCGTTGGCCTGATTGCGCCATCAGGCGCAGGCAAATCGACATTGCTGCATATCGCGGGCTTGCTGGATACACCCGACAAGGGGACGGTGGCCATAGCGGGGCAGGATCAAACCGGAAAATCCGATCGGCGGCGGACACGGACACGGCGGCAAGGCGTTGGTTTTATCTATCAGTTTCACCACCTGTTGCAGGAATTTACTGCGCTGGAAAATGTGGTTTTACCGCAACTTGCCAATGCTGTGCCAAAGTCGCAGGCCGAAGCCCACGCAAAGGCCTTGCTGGCTAAAATCGGTCTGCAAGACCGCATCCATCACCGCCCTGCGGAACTGTCGGGCGGCGAGCAGCAACGGGTGGCATTTTGCCGGGCCTTGGCCAATAAGCCGAAACTTCTGCTGGCGGATGAACCCACTGGCAACCTTGATCCCGCCACTTCTGACACTGTGTTCGATGCGCTGATGGAGCTGGTGCGCGGTACTGGCCCTGTCTCCTATACAAATCTCCAACCCCACCAGACCAACACAAAACTCGCTTGCCCG